>CAZUKP010000015.1:36010-57185 GCA_964620915.1 uncultured Hyphomicrobium sp.
TTTGACCTCTGGCCGGTGACGTATCACCGACCTGCGGGGTGTTGGGCAGCACTGTTGGCTCAGCTGGTGTGACCACAGGCACGGCATCATCACCGGTTTGCGACTTTGCATCTTGGGCAACCGCTGAAAGCGCGAGCGCTCCTGCAAGACCGGCGCCGCTCAAGAGTGCCACGGCCATTTTCATCGAAAACATGTTCTCAAGCTCCTGCACCTGGCCCGCCACGCCGGGAGATCAGGCCTTTTGATGGGTTGTAGGCGTAGATGGCGCCGCCGAGGAACAGGACGGTGCAGCCCAAAACTACGGCCAACGAGAGCCAGTCGACCTGACCGTAAAGTGCAAAGCGGACCAGCTCGACGGCATGTGTAAATGGGTTCGCCCAGCAAATCTGGTAGAGCAAGACGCTGGATTCTTTTATGCGCCACAGCGGATAAAGCGCTGAGGAGGCAAAGAACATCGGGAAGATGACAAAATTCATCACGCCGGCAAAATTCTCCAGCTGCTTGATCACCGACGACATAAAGAGCGCCAGCGAGCCAAGCATCAGGCCCGAAAGGATAAGCGCCGGCAGCACCGTGAAGTAGCCGTAGAAGGGCACCTCGATCTCCCAGAAATAGGCGACGGCTAGATATGCGTAGACCTGGAGCAACGAGACAGCCACACCGCCCACCAGTTTCGACAGGAGCAGGAATGAGCGGGGGAAGGGGCTTACGAGGAGCGTGCGCATCGCGCCTGTCTCGCGGTCGTAGACCATCGAGAGCGACGACTGCATGGCATTGAACAGCTGGATCATTCCGATGAGGCCAGGTGTGATGAAAACCTCATACAACACGTAGGTCTGGTAGGGCGGGATGATGGATACGCCGAGCGTTTGACGGAAGCCGGCCGCGAAGATGAAGAGCCAAACGAGAGGCCGCACGAGGGCCGACAGGAAGCGCTCACGCTGGTGCAGATACCGTAAAACCTCGCGCCAAACGATGCCCTTGAAGCATGTGTAGTAGGCGAGGAAGCCGAGCGGGGGCGTGTCGTCATCCCAGGCCCCGGGTGTTGCCGGGGCAGTCGGCGTCGCTCCGGTACCGCCCCCTTGGGTCGTGTTCGACAAGGTCATGCTGCCAGCTCCGCGGCCGTGGTTCCGGTGATCACGCGGAAGGCCTCGCTTACGTCGTCTGTCGCCGTCGCCTTAAGAAGCTCAGGGAGCGTTCCTGCGAAGAGCACCTTGCCTTTGTGCAAGACGACGATGTGATCGGTCAATTCAACCTCGTCAAAGAGGTGGGTTGCCCACAACACGCCCAGCCCCTCCTCTGCGACCAACGAGCGAACGATCTTGATGACGCTTTCGCGTGATCCGATATCGAGGCCGACAGTCGGTTCATCGAGCAATAGCAGTGCGGGACGATGCAGGAGCGACCGGGCAATCTCGACGCGCCGTGACTGCCCTCCCGATAAGTTTCTGACTTTTTCGCGTGCGCGGTCGGTAAGCCCGACAATCTCAAGCGCGCGCCGTGTGCGCTCGCGCGCCTCCCGGCCACGAATGCCATGCAGGGCACAATGGTAAAGAAGGTTCTGCCCTAGGCTGAGATCCATATCGAGGGTTCGCGACTGAAAGACGACGCCAAGCCGCTGGAGGGCCGCCGATGCCCGACGGCGAACGTCATAGCCGAGAATGAGGATCTCGCCCGTGACATTGTCATATAGGCGCGTGATGAGCGAAAAGAGCGTCGACTTGCCCGCGCCGTTAAGCCCGAGCAGAACAACGAAGACACCACGGGGCACTTCGAGCGACACGTCGTCGAGCGCAAGCGTTTCGCCGAAGCGATGGCTCACGTTGTTGACGACGAGTGCTGGCAGGGCCTCGGCTTTGGGTCGCGGATCCAATCCCATATCCATTGCTTAGCGATGATTATTCCCTGTACGATCTTCTCTTTCAAGGCCCTGAAATTACGAGCGTAATCCAGGCCCTCGCGGCGCGAAGATCATTCAGGCTTCGCTTTTTGTTCGTTTCAATACAGCCGTCATCGGGTATTCCCGCAAGCCTTTTCTTGATGCAGAACTCCGTCTCCGGGCATACCCAAATCAGCTTGTCAGTGTGGAGATATAGCCACGCCCCACGGGTAACGGCCCGTGCGGATGGATTTGACCGTCTTCAATTTGGAAACATCGATAACAGAGACGTCGTTTGAGGTTCCGTTTGTCGTGAACAAGTACTTGTCATCGGGCGTGAGAGCGAGCTGCCAAACGCGCTGGCCGACGAGAAGGTACTTGAGGACCTTGAGCGTCTTCGTATCGACCACAGCGACGCGATTTGCAGGCCCGAGTGCCACGAAGGCCAGCTTGCCGTCCTTGGTGATGCGCACACCGACGGGTTGAATGGCTTCCTTGGTGATGCCGGGAATGTCAAAGGTCACCTTGCCGATGACGGAGCGATCCTTCGGATTGATCACCGTGACAGTTCCGCCGATCTCCGAACTGACCCAAAGCTGATCGCCGACGGCGTTGAAGATCGCGACGCGCGGCCTGCTGTCGACAAGCACATTGTCGAAAGTTTTGTGCGTCTTGGTATCGATGAAATGGGCCATGTTGGTCGTCTCCGAGGTGTTGACCAACACTTTGCCGTCCGGGCTTATGCCCATTCCTTCGGGCTCGACGCCAACGGGGATATCCGTAATGATGCTGCCCTTTTTGACATCGACGACGGTTACGAGATTGTCGTCCTCGTTGGCGATGTACAGCGTATTTCCATCGGGATGCAGGATCTGAAGTTCGGGGTCAGGACCGGATGGGAGAGTCTTCACCAGCTGATACGTCTTGGCGTCGTAGACCTGCACGATATTGTCGTCGCTCGCGCAGATGATCAGCCACTTGCCATCGTGCGTCATGATGATGCCGCGGGGCCGCTGGCCGACCGGGAACGTCTTGATGACTTCGAGCGTGTCGGTATCAATCACCGTGACGGTGTTATCCTTTTCGTTCGTCACGTAGGCGGTATAGGCCGACGCTGCCGGCGCGTGGACCAGGAATGCGGCACACAGGCAGAGCAGAATTCCGACACGGCCTACCTTTGAGCGACACACGCTGACGTCCTCCTGAGATTTCATTCTTGTTCGTCCGATTGTTGTTATGCCGGTGATTGCAGGGCGGATATCACTGAGTATACGCCTTGCACTTGGTTTCGGGTTTGTCGAAGCCGAGCGTATCGAGCTCACTAAACTGGTGCAGGAATCCTTGTTGCGGGGAGACGCTGACCAAGAGCTTCGGCGAGGTGATGAGAATGGGTTGGCGAAGCTGGCCGTTCCAATTGCGCAAGCTCAGGCCCAAGCCCTTAAAGGCCGCCAGCTCGAACTCGGGCGACTTAATAAAAGCCACCAAATCCAGGTAGTTGCCTGATTGCTTACGTGTCGCGGCCTCGCCGACGATACGTGCGGCCATCCAAGCATTGTAGTCGAGCGGGCGCATTGGGCGTCCAGCCATGCGCTTGAAGCGGTTTTGGAATTGCGTACCGCCCCAAAGCTCGATTGCGGGGTGCCAACTCGTGGGCACAAGGCCAGACGTGCCGGCAACCGGCCGGGGTTTCCAGGTTCGATAGGGAAGGTAATCGCCGAACAGGCGGCCTTCGTCCGCAACGACCAGAACATCGTGGTCGGGCGCGTTTTGCGTAAAGGTGGGAATTTGCTGCTGTACTTGCTCAAATCCGCCGTCAGCGCGTCGGTTTCCGGTCTCGTAGGTGAAGGTCTTGTCGTCGACGATCTTAAGGCCAAATCGTTTTGCGGAACGGCGCATGGCGTCGGCAAAGAGCTTGTCTTGCTCGGTCGGCCCCGGCACCAGGAACAGGTTGCGCCACTTCTTCCACGCCAGGTACTGGGCGAGCCCATCGGTGAGCATAGCCCGTGACGGCGCTGTGTGCAGGACATGGGGGCGGCAATCTTCTTGACGCAAACGATCGTCAGATGCGGCGTAGTTGATGATCAGGGCTTCTTTGTTGGCCAAGGCATCTGCCAGTTTGAGCAGCGTTGCCGGCGCCAAGTCGGCTAGAATGAAGTGCGCACCGCCATCGACCTTCTTTTGGACCTCAGCGATCAGTTTGTCGGGGTCTTGCTCCTGGACCACATCAAGCGTGAACTCCTGGTTCATGAAGCGCCCGGTGGTGTTGTTGTCTTTGATCGCCAGTTTGGCGCCCGCCACGCCATCGTCGGGTGGCGCGATATCGAGCAAGGAGAGTGGCAGCGGTTCGTCGCGCATCTCGCGCGCAAGTACAATCGGTATCTGGTCCACGTCCTGTTTGGGCGTGGCAGCCTTCGTTTCGGTCTTTGCCGGCTGTGGCGCCTCCTGAGAGACGGCATAGGGCGTACCGAGTGCAAGGAATGCAATGGAAAGCGCCAGACAGGGCGCGCCCAATCGGGTCAACGCACTAGCTGCCTTGTCATTGGGGCGCTGTACTATCATTCGAGCTGCCATCAGCTTCTTTGTCCTCCCGTTAACGCCGCTGGAATGGGGGATTTCGCGACGCGCGCAGGCTTGCTTTGCCAGTATTCGTGTTACTATGTTGCAGTAGAAGGGTATTCAGGGGGGGTGTTGTCAAGGTGCGCAGATGCTACTCGCGGACTTGTTACCTTTCGAGATGACCGGTGTCGCCACAAGCCCCTTGCAAATCCGCCCCTGTTCGGCACACGTAACCTCATAACACAATAAGACCCGAAGCAAAGGAGCGCGCGTGCTCCAGAGGAATCGAGTTGATTACTAGCCGTATTGCAACCATCGCGCTCGGGCTTCTGCTGCTTCCGGCAGCCGCCGTGGGCAAACAGAAGGCCGTCATCTTCCCCTTCGATCTGATCGATCAGCAGCAGCAGTTCGAGATCGGAATCATGCCGATGGGCATTGATCCGGAGGACAAGCGGCGTCTGGAGCTGATCACCAATGAACTCGCAAAGCTGATTGAGGAAAGCGGGGAATACGACGTGGTCGATTCCTCGCCGATCGCGGAGAAGATCGAAGAAAAGTCACCTATACATCAATGCAATGGGTGCGAGGACCAACTCGCCAAGGACGTCGGGGCGGACGTGGCGTTTGTTTCCACGGTACGCAAAGCCTCGGATGTTTTGTTCACGGTAAGCGTATACATTCGTGACGTGAACAGCGAGCGCGTGTTTAAACAGGCCTCAAGCGAGATCTATGGCAACACGGACGCAATGTGGCTTCGCTCGGTCAACTATATCGTCAAGCGACGCCTGTTCCCTGAGGATTTCAAGGGTGCCAAGGCGGCAAAGGGAGAGACGCAATGATCGACCGCCGCAGGGCGCTCGTTGCCGGTGGCGCACTGATTGCCGGTGCCGTTCTGCCTTGGCGCATCGCCTCGGGGGCTTCGGTCGGAACGCTGAGTATCGCCTCGCTCCGGTTTGGCTCGCTGAGTTGGTTGTTGGCGACGATCCGCGATGAGGGACTTGCCGACAAGGTGGGTCTGAAGCTTGATATCATCGACGTGGCGACAAACCAGGCGGGTCCAGTTGCTCTGCTTGCGGGTGAGGCCGACGTCATCGTCAGCGATTGGACGTGGGCGCTGCGCCAGCGCGCGCTCGGTGAAAGCCTGCAGTTTGCGCCTTATTCATCAGCGCTTGGCGCGGTGATGGTGCCCAAGGATTCCTCTATAGCCACACTTTCGGATCTGGAGGGCAAAAAGCTCGGCGTCGCTGGCAGCGCCATCGACAAGAGCTGGCTGCTCCTGAGGGCCTATTCGCGCAAGACTGTCGGCAAGGACATCAACGATTTTGCCAATCCCATATACGGGGCGCCCCCACTTCTTACCGAAGAAATGCGCAACGGCCGGATCGATGCTGTCTTGAACTTCTGGACCTATTCGGCGCGTCTGGCAGGGGCGGGGTTTCGCCAGCTTGTCACCGTGGATGAAATCATGAACGGCCTTGGGATCGATCCGCCGCCACCCCTCGTGGGCTTCATTTGGCGCGAGGAGACGGAAAAGCAAAAAGGTCCCGCGATTGCCGCCTTCCTCGATGTCGTGGTCAAGGCGAACGCGGTGCTCGCGACATCAGATGCGGCTTGGGCCCGTATCAGAGATCTCGTTAAACCTGCGAACGATGCCGAGTTTGAGTCCATCAAAGCGTTCTACCGTGCAGGCATCCCCAAGCCTTGGAGCCAAGCTCAGACGGCTTCGGCGAAAAAGCTGACACAAGTGTTGACCGACATTGGTGCTGGCGACTTGATGGGCGGCGATACAAAGTTTGATCCGAAGCTATTCCATGTCGCAGGCAGTTAAGGCGCCGTCAGAACGTTTCAAGATAGGGCGCGTCGGCTGGTCTCTCATCTCGCTGGCCGCACTGGTCCTCATCTGGCAGGTGGCAACACTCATCGCTGACAGCCGGTATTTGCCTGGACCGGCTGCTGTCGTCCACGTCATGATCCGTGAGGCGGAGACGGGCGCCCTGTGGAGCAACATCGCTGCCACGCTCATTCGGGTTGCCATCAGTTTCGTCGTCGCGATGTTCATCGGATCGGCCATCGGCCTGGCGCTCGGCCGATACCAAAAAGCTGACATCTTCTTTGATAGCTGGTTGATTTTCTTCCTGAATTTGCCAGCCCTCGTCATCATCGTACTTTGCTATATCTGGTTTGGTCTCACCGAGCTGGCCGCCATTACGGCCGTGGCCGTGAACAAGATTCCCAACGTTGCGGTGACCATGCGCGAGGGCGCGCGCAGCCTCTCCAAAGACTTGAACGAGATGGCGTTCGTTTATCGGTTTGGAAAGTGGAAAACGTTGAGACACGTCACAGTGCCTCAGCTTGCCCCCTTCTTTGCCGCCGCCGCGCGCTCCGGTCTGGCGCTTGTCTGGAAGATCGTTCTCGTTGTGGAGGCGTTCGGCCGCTCAGAAGGTGTTGGGCATCAGCTCAACATTGCGTTCCAGCTCTTCGATGTGTCGATGATCCTTGCGTATGCGCTCGCGTTCATCATTGTTGTGCAGATCATCGAGATGGCAATACTTCAGCCGCTATTGGCGAGGGCAAGCAAATGGCGGCGTTAGCCCATCCGCTTCGCGTGCGGGTTGACAGCAAGGTCTTCCCCGCGGTCGGCGAACGAGACGCAACCTCGGTGCTCAAGAACATCTCCTTCGATGTCGAGCCGGGGTCTTTCGTGGTGCTGACGGGCCCGTCCGGTTGCGGCAAGTCGACGTTGCTCAACATCATTGCGGGGCTCGATGAGGATTATCAGGGCAGTATCGATTTTGGCGGCAACAAGTCACTGCGTTTTGCCTTCGTATTTCAGAACCCCCGCCTGCTGCCATGGCGAACGGTGTATGAGAATATCGCGCTGGTGCTCCCCAAGAACGACCCGCGTATCGCCAACATTCCCGAGGTGCTGGAGCGTGTCGGGCTGACCGCCGCAGCCAACGCCTATCCTGAGATGATTTCTTTGGGCATGCAGCGACGTGCGGCCTTGGCCCGCGCCTTTATCCTTGAGCCTGAATTCCTGCTCATGGACGAGCCCTTCGTCTCGCTCGACGACCCAACCGCCCAGGACCTGCGCGCACTTCTTGTGGAGCTTTGGTCGAGCCGGCCAACGACCGTGTTGTTCGTCACGCATGACAGGGCTGAGTCGGTGATGCTCGGGACCCGTATCTTGCGCCTCTCGGCCGGCTCTGCGAATATTATAGAGGACGTGAAGGTCCCGTTGTCGGTTGCCGACCGGACGGACCGCGACAAGGTACACGCCGAGCAAAAGCGCATCTTCGGCGACGGATAGCATTCGCAATGGAACATCGCGATCGGCCTGCGAGCTTCCTCGCTAGTGTGAGGAGCGAGAGCGAGGCGCGGCTGTGCGCTTCACTCGGTGCCGACATCATTGATGCGAAGGATCCCGCAACGGGCGCGCTGGGCGCGTTGGCCGATGCTGATGTGCGTGCGATCCGCGCCAGCGTGCCCGCACACATACCGGTGAGCGCGACGATTGGCGATTTGCCCGCTGATCCGGACCTCGTCGCGGATGCCGTTCTGGCCAAGGCCGCGACTGGCGTCGAAGTGGTCAAGATTGGACTGAGTCCCGGCAAGGGCGCCACGGAAACTCTAGAGCGGCTTGGCGGTCTTTCTCTTGGGGGCGCTCGCCTGGTCGGAGTTCTACTTGCCGATAAGGGGGTTGATCTGGGCTTGATTCCGCGCATGGCCGCGGAAGGCTTCGCAGGGGTGATGCTCGATACCTCGGACAAGCGCAGTGGGGCCCTGCCCGACGTTTGCTCTGTTTCAACACTGCGTGCGTTCATAGAGGCGGCGCGGTGCAATGGGCTGTTTGCAGGACTCGCTGGTTCTTTGCGCGCAGAACATGTGCCCGGCCTTTTGGTCCTTGGGCCTGACTTGATGGGCTTTCGTGGTGGGTTGTGCCGCGAGGGGGACCGCACAGGCGCACTTGATGGTGATGCGGTTTCTACCGTGCGCCGGGCCATCCCACTAGGAAAGGTAACGGCATTAGAGGCTTGCCGTGCCGCTCCGGGCAATGGTATGGCGCCGACGCAACCGGAACAGGCGCTATGACAGATCAAAAAAACATTGGCGGCAGACTGACTAAGGCCCATGGCAGCCTCGATACGGCATGTAACGATCGCATCTTCGTGCGAGGTTTGATCCTGCCCATCGCAGTGGGCGTCTACGACGAGGAGCAAGGCATCACTCAGAAGGTGAGTTTCACGCTCGAGGCGGCCGTTGCGCCAAGCGTGAGTGCAAGGGGCGATGAGATCGCTGAAGTGCCCTCCTACGATGATCTTGTCGGCGCCGTGCGCGCGGTGGTCGCCGACGGGCACATCAACCTAGTGGAGACGGTCGCTGAACGGATCGCGGACCGGTGCCTCAAGGACGAGCGGATCGTCTCCATTCTCGTGCGCGTCGAGAAGCTCGAGAGAGGACCGGAGGCCGTGGGCGTTGAGATCGTTCGACCGCGCAAGACGGGACCCGCAGTTGCGACGTCGCCCCTCAAACACTAATGCGCGGTTCTCAGAACCGGTCGTGGTCAAGCTTGGTGGAAGCCTTGCTGAGAGCGGACGTCTGCAGGGTTTGTTGGATATCGTCGCGTCTGCGCGGGTGCCGGTCGTTATCGTACCAGGCGGCGGCGAATTTGCAGACGCCGTGCGCCGTGCTCAAGCCGACTTTGAATTTTGCGACCGAGTTGCCCACCGTATGGCCTTGCTTGCTATGCATCAGTCCGCACTGATGATGAGCGCGCTGCAGGCAAGACTGGCTCCGGCAGAGACGTTGGCGCAGATAAGGCGAGCCCTGGCCACCGGCCAGATTCCAGTTTGGCTACCCTACAAGATGGCCGCAAGGGATCAGCGGATACCGGCTGATTGGTCGGCGACCTCCGATGCGCTTGCTGCGCGCCTTACAGAGCGCTTGCGGTGCAAGCGTGTCGTTCTGGTGAAGTCTTGCGCCGTCAAGACCACCGCGCCTCTGGCGACGTTGCAGAGGGCAGGGATTGTTGATGCGGTCTTTCCGGCAATCGTGGAGCGCGCCCAACTCGATTGGCGCGTTCTGGGTTCTGGACAGGAGGCGGATCTGGCCGCCCTTATCAACGCGCAACCCGCGGGCGCGAAAGGGCGCATAGACAAGTCGGGAAGCGGTGGTCGACGCACGGCCCCGGCACATGCTATCGCGCGGGGCAGATGACAAAGGAAAAGGTGAAAACGCCCCGTTTTGGCTGGGTGCTGACGGGGTCGGGGCATTTCTTCAAGGAAAGTCTCGCGATCATGCGCCGTCTGCCGGACCTTGACGTGTTTGTTTCGAAAGCGGCAGCAGAAGTCGTGCGGATGTACCGGCAGGACTTCGTGCTATCGCCTGATACGCGGGTTTACAAGGACACGACCGCAAGCGCCGCGCCCGTCGGTAACTTCTACTACGGCGTTTACCATACGCTGATTGTTGCGCCGGCGACCTCCAACACGGTTGCAAAATGCGTTTGCGGAATTTCCGACAACCTGGCGACCAATGTCTTCGCCCAAGCCGGCAAGTGCCGCGTGCCGACAATCGTGTTTGCGTGCGATAACGCGCCGGAGCTCGATACCGAGGCCCCCAAAGGCATGGTGAAGGTGTATCCTCGCCGGATTGACCTGGAGAATACCGAGCAGCTGAAAAGCTTCGAGGATACGACCGTGGTCGAAGATATGGCCGCGCTGGAACATGCGGTCGAGGCGCGGCTGAAATGGCTCACAAGCTCCTCTTCCTGACCGGACGATTGGCCGAACCGCGGCTAACAGAGACCGTGGTCGCTATGGGTCTGCCGAACGGCACGTGGCACATCACAAACGTGGGTGTGAAGGTTGCCGCGTTGATGACCGAGGCAATCGTCCGCAACCGGGTGAAAGAGCCGCTCGATGCCGACCGTGTAATCGTCCCCGGCCGCACGCGTATGGATCTTGAGAGTCTTGAGGCACACTACGGAGTTCCGTTTGAGCGGGGTCCCGATGAGATCGTCGACCTGCCGGCATATTTCGGAAAAGGGGGCGGTCCGCCGGATTTATCCCAACATGACATCCGTTTGTTTGCTGAAATCGTCGATGCGCCAGCCTTCACGGTTGATGAGCTTGTTGCGCGGGCACGCGAGCTGAAAGCAAAGGGCGCAGACGTCATCGATATTGGTTGTCAGCCGGGCATTCCTTTCCCGCATCTTGAGGAGACGATTGTCCGGTTGCTGTCTGAAGACATGACGGTGAGCGTTGATTCAGGGAACGTGAGCGAGCTGGCACGTGGTGCGAAGGCGGGCGCGCACTACGTGCTGAGCCTTGACGAGTTTTCGCTTGATGCGATCGAGGGCACCAGTGCGGTGCCGATCCTCATCCCGAATCCGCACACCGATATGGACTCGCTCTTGCGCGCGATCGATCGCGCGAATGCACTTGGCATCAAGCACATCGCCGATCCGGTTCTTGATCCCATCCACTTCGGCTTCATGAAGTCGTTGGAGCGGTACGCAGCGCTGCGGCGCGCGCGACCTGATGTCGAAATCTTGATGGGGACGGGCAACCTCACGGAGCTCACCGACGTCGATAGCCAAGGGGTGACGGCGGCCCTTCTTGGTATCTGCTCTGAACTCAGAATTCAAAACGTTCTGATCGTGCAGGTCTCGCCCCATACGCGTCAGACCGTGGAGGAGCACGATGCCGTGCGCCGCGTTATGTATCGCGCGCGCGAGGACGAGAACCTGCCCAAAGGGTATGGCGGGGGACTTCTGTCGCTACACGAGTTGCGGCCCTACCAAGTCACGCCGGAGCAGGTCGCTGAGTCGGCAGAGGCCGTTCGTGACGCAAACTTCCGGATCGAGGCCGCGGAGGACGGAATTCACATCTACAACCGCGACGGTCATCACGTCGATGGGGACCCGTTTGAGCTCTTTCCAAAACTCGGCGTAGAGGGTGACGGCGCGCATGCCTTCTATCTCGGCTACGAATTGGCAAAGGCAGAGATCGCGCGCGCGTTGGGCAAGCGGTATGCGCAAGACAACCCGTTGGATTGGGGGGTCGCAGCGGATCGCAAATCGGAGGATTTGACCCGTCACACACCTGAAGGATCCACTCTTAAAGCAGCCCGCAAGGAGAAACGCGATGCCTCGGATCGTCGAGACGATCGTGACGACGACGAACGCTGACGGCGAGGTTCACATCGCACCTTTAGGGCTCATTGCCGAAGGTGACTCGTGGGTGATTGCTCCGTTTCAGCCTTCGCGGACGCTCGATAATCTTCGGGCCGTGCCGTTTGCGGTCGCCAATCACACCGACGACGTGCGCGTCTTTGCAGGGTGTCTCACTGGCCGAAAGAGCTGGCCTACACGTCCGGCCGAAAATGTGAGCGGCTTCGTTCTCGAAGACACGGTCTCGCACTGGGAGCTGGCGGTCGAACGCGTAGAGGAAGACGAGCTGCGCCCGCGCTTTGTGTGCCGCATTGCGAACGTTGTGCACCATCGCCCTTGGGAGGGGTTCAATCGAGCGCAAGCCGCCGTGTTGGAATGCGCTGTGCTTGTTTCACGGCTCAAAATGTTGCCAGCCGAAAAAATCGAATCTGAACTAAAATATCTTAAAATCGCGATTGAGAAGACAGCAAGCCCGCGCGAACAAGAAGCATGGGACTGGCTGATGGAGCGCGTCGAGGCTTGGCGGCGCGAGTATCGAACGCTTTGACGGATCGAGTGCAAATTTTTCAATCCGACGCGACGCATCACGAATGATTCACTAATAATCTAATTGTCTTCACTTGTACGCCATCGTCAGTCGGATGTCCTTCAACTCATTCCTTGTCAATCGACCGTTTGCGCGCCAGGATGTTTCTTGGAACGGAGTGCGTTCCGTTCCAATCGACGTCTCCGTAATGAACCTTTCGCTTTGCTTCAAGAACGGGAGATACTCATCGTGCAATACAGAGTACCCAGGCACCGGCGGGGTGCCATCAAGACGTTACTCGCAGTGATACCTGCACTGGGAGTAGCGTCTGTCGCAACGGCAGCTTTGGCTGCAACGGTTGACCAGTTCAGCGAGCCTGCCGGCATCAGCCAGCCGACAGCGCAAATTCTTGCTGAAGGCCCGCGTCCACCTCCTCCGCATCCGCCACCCCATCCGCCGGAGCGGCCACCTCATCCGCCGGAGCCTCCGCATCCACCGGCACCTCCTCCTCCTCATCCACCGGCGCCTCCGCCACCTGAGCCGCCGCCTCCGCCGCCTCCGCCCCCGCCGCCTCCGAGGTAGGGCCGGAGAAGGCTTAGCGATGCTCGCTCACCTGGGCGAGCATCGTCATTTGAAAACCGCGGCGTTCACCAGGGTGTCGCGTATGGCGCTGTTCCGTTTGGGACAGCGCTATTTTTTTGCGACTGACATAGCAGCCAGGGCCACCGCCACTCGGTTGTCTTTCATTCGTCTTCGTGTGGCGGCGTTGCGGCCGTTTTGGGCCATGGAATACCGTGACACAACGTAAGGGGTCTTTGAGGTGATCATTGAGGACACGACACTTATCAATGCGCCGGCTTCAAGGATTTTCCGTTTCTTCGACGAAATGGAGTCCAACTACACGCGATGGCATCCCGACCACATTTGTTTCGAGTGGAGAAAGGGTCCTGGCGTTGCGCGTGGAAACGTCTTCTATTTTGAGGAAACGATTACCGGTGAGCATCAGAAAAAGGAGGTAGCGTTTACCGACGTCATCCCCGACCGCTACCTCGAGTTTGCGCCGACGAATGGGTTCTTTCGCCTCTTTCTTCCCAGGATCTCATTTGAAATGAAACAGATTGGCTCCAAAACGGAGCTTGTTGCTCAGGTCGTCATTCGAATGGGTCCCATCGCCGCGTGGTTTCATAAGCAGCAGATCGCCCTCGTGCGCCAGCATATGTGCGAGGAAGGCGAGAACTTGAAGAAACTGGTTGAGGCCGCCTAGTTCGCGAGCCAGGACGGCGCGGTCACAGTGCGGCTTGCCCCATGATCGCCAGGGAAACGGCGGGCGCGCAACGCGTGGCCCACAGCGCGCAGTCCTCGCTGGCAGAAATCAGCTCTGCGAACGTGCGGCAGGATCGGTTCAGCTCAGTGGCAAGCGCGGCCACGGCTTCCGCACCGATTCCGGCGGCGACGATGGGGGCGCTGTCAGGCAGCGGGGTTGCGGCCACCACTTCGCCGATCGCCACCAGGATCGAGTGCATCTGTTTGTCGGCAATCTCGCCTGCAACCTCGCGCCAGTCCTCGAACGTGGCATCCGCGCGGTCGCGACCGAGGCAGCGGGCAAAGCGTGCAAGGCTTTCCTCCAAGGATGTGCCGCGGTTGTCGGAGGTCGGATGCTGATCGACATCCTCTGGAAGCGTGCCGAGCACGCGGCGCACGTCCGACATGGTGGCGAAGCCGCCGGCTGCAAGGCGTTGTGTCCGATGCTGCAGGCGCGCTTCTGAGGCAGCGACGCTCACGTCGGTGCGCGTCAGCCCGGTGTAGACGAGCTCACCGGTCGCAAGGCGATCGCCGTCGGTCAGACCGTGTGGACGCGGCTTTCCGCCAACGACTGCGATCACGTCGGTTGTGGTCGAGCCCATGTCGATCAGCAGGGCATCGGCGAAGTGTCGCGCAACGAGCTTGGCAGTTGCGAGAAAGTTGGTCGATGCGACCGACATAGGATCGATGAGCGCCTCTTGCGGGCTGCCGAGCCCGCGCGGCCCCATCCAGATGCGGATCTCGGGGCCGAGCAGCGTTGCAAGCTGCTCGACAAGCGTCGTCACGCCCGTCTTGCGATCGGGGAAAATCTCGCACAGTTCGCCGGTCATGGTCGCTGCGTGGTGCGAGGCACGGGCTGTCAGAGTGCGAGCTTTGGCGAAGGCGATATCCAGTTCATCAAGCCCCTTCCAGAGGGGGCAGGGGATCTGCTCGACAGCGATGGGCCGACCGTTTTGCGCAAGCGCGATCTTGAGATGCGCGCCGCCAACGTCATAACCGGCCGTGACAGTCATGGAGATTTCTCCGGGCTTTTCGTCCGCCTGGCGCATCGCAGTGCGAGCCGGCCCGTGATACACGAGGCGTCCGCAGAGGCAACACGATGGATGTAATACCCGTTATCGATGTGCAACATGGGATTGCGGTGCAGGCCGTGCGCGGAGAGCGTGCAGCCTATCGTCCCCTGAGCAGTCCGCTCGCGGCCAGCGCCGATCCGGTCGCCGTGGCGAAGGGGCTCCAATCGCTGTTTTCCTTCCAAAATCTTTATGTCGCAGATCTCGATGGCATCGAGGGTCGCGGTATGAATAAGCACCTGCCACATCAGCTCACGGCCGCACTGCCCGATGTTCGCATTTGGATCGACGATGGGACAGTCCCACAAGCGGTGCTCAAGCGCACCCAGAGCGAGAGCCGAACAATGGTGGTGATCGGGTCTGAAAGCATCACGTGCCGCCAGGACGTGGATGCACTGCGCGCGCTCGATTCCAGCTGTTATGCGCTTTCGCTCGATTACAAGGGCGACCGCTTTGTTGGGCCACCCGATCTACTGGACGACCCCTCGCTTTGGCCCGCACGTGTCATCGTGATGACGTTGGCGCGCGTTGGCAGTAATGAAGGACCCGACCTTGAACGCGTTGGCGATGTCATTGCACGTGGTGCCGGCACGCGCAGGGTCTATGCGGCCGGGGGCGTTCGCAATAAAGGCGACATCACAGCGTTGCGCGGCATCGGCGCCACTGGTGTCCTGGTCGCCAGCGCATTGCACGCCGGCAAAATATCGGCCGACGATCTGCGCAAGATCACCGGCCGATAATGTTGTTGCGCGAGAAGGGCGAGTAGAACTAGAGAGCCGACTCTATCCCTTCCATCGGCCAGTAAGCAGTCTACCCAATCGCGTCAGCAGACCCGCCTTCATCGGCGGGGCTCCATCCTGCTGCGGACGGTTTCCGCTTCAAGTCTTTGCACCGAACGGATGCTGGACGCTGTTGCGCTGAGCGGTCGCCTCGGCGGCCGTCGGCTTGCCCTCAATCGCGCGCTGGAGAGCTTCCTTCGTGGCGCGATAGTTGTAGTCCTGGATCTTCGCGTCGTCGGCTGCTTCCCAGTGAATGAACACGCCAACACAGACGTAGACGTCGTCAGCTTCCGAAGCCGGGACGATGCCTTCAGAAACAGCGTCCTGAACCGCCTTGGCAACAGCGTACTGAGCCGGCCCAAACATCTGAACGGCCTGACGGGCGTCCTTGATGGTCACCTTGTTGTAAAGGATCGTGTTGGGCTTACAGGCGAGATTGGGAGCGATAACGGCGAGCAGTGTGGTGAATCCGTCCTTGTTGTTCGTCAATGCATTGCAGAATGCCGTCTCGGCAGCACTGCCGCGCGGGCCGACGATGAGATCGATGTGTGCGACCTCGTTACCGTCGCCGACGAGCGACTCGCCAACCATTACTTTGTTAATCTTGGCCATTGCGGGGGTTCCTCCCATAGCTACAAACACCACGAGCACCGACATGACCCCGCCATTGCCGGGCTCAAGCCGTCTTGCTCCATCTCTAGCTATCCCTGTTTGCTGCGATCGGTGACAATTCGTCCCCGAACCGGTTCGCCGGATAGCGGCGCGCCTTAAAGCACCGCCCCTAAATAACGCCAGGAGCCCACCTTCGACAAGTGGTTACACGCGGGTTGAGGGGTGCACATCGGCAGAAATCGCTTCAGCAAACAGGGTGGCTACAACAAAGTCGGCTGTTGTGCCGGGGTTGATATGGCGTGCTTTCAGCACACTGTCGAAGGTCAGCAAGGCTTCGATCGTCTCAGGGCGGGCCGAAGGGCGCCAAAACGCCTCACGTCGACGGGCCTCGGTGCGGACCTCCTCGGCGGTCTCCTGCCCGAATTTGCGAAAGATGTGGCTGTCAGGGAGAGCAGCCAAAAAGGCCATGTGCAGCGTCGTAACGGCAAGATCGCCACGTTCGGCGCTTGCGCGGGCGCGCAAAAGCTCTGGGAGGCCAAAAGCGAAAATTTCCTCGAAGTCCGTCGTGTAGGCGTGGGCAATACGGTCGCGATCTGCCGCTAGCGCCATCGCTTCGATAAGCCCAACAGTGGGCGGAGCGGTTATGTCCTGGTCAGGTACGGTTCCTATTCCGCCGGGATTGGCCAACCGAATGGCCTCGAAGACGGCCGTCGCATCCTCGTCATCAAGTGCGCCGAGTACGCCCGCCAAGCGTTGGCGAAGCGAGCCCTTGCCTGGTTGTTGGGCGGCGGCGGCCAGCGGGCTGCAAAGCAAAAGAATGCCGAGGTTGGTGTTGCAGTTTGCAGCGGCCAGGGACTCCTCGACCGCGCACAGGATGCGCACGCCGGGTGAGAGCGTCGCGTCGCAAATCCAAGGAGCTGCGGCCTTCGCGGCTGCTTCGAAATGGGCGATGTCCATGCCGTGGCCATCAGCATGAACGTGGACGTTGCCGGGCTTGAGGGCGTGGAGCTCAGCGCGGCACGCCGCGAGGAAATGCGAGGCGAGCTCTTCCGGTTGGGGTGCGATCATGGTCAACGCGCATGATGCTGCTGCACCGCCATGAGGAAATCTTCCACGACGGCAGCTGCGATGTCGGTCTCGGTCACACTTTGAAGGCCGCGCCACGACGGATTGCTGTTGACCTCGAGTACAAGAAGGCGCCCATCGGCGTCTCGGATGAGATCGATGCCGGCATAGTCGGCGCCTACGGCGGCAAGCGCAGCGGTGGCCAAGCGCTCCATCTCAGGCCCCGGCGTATGGGCGGCCGGTGATCCACCTTGGTGGACGTTGGTGATCCAGGTGCCGGCCTTGCGCGACATGGATGCGACGAGCCGGTTTCTTGTGACGATGACGCGCCAATCTTCGTAGGTTGGTCCGGACGGCGGCACGAAGTCCTGAACGTAGTAAATGTCGTCGACGTCCTCGGGGCCGGGCAAGTTGGCGAGGCCGTCGATGCGCGTGATACCTTTGCCTTGCGAGCCAAACAACGGCTTGAGAATGAGTGGGCGCCGCGCCGATCCCACATAGTCAAGCGCGGGCGGTTGGCCCTCCACCGTGCGCGTTCGCGGGGTCGGGATGCCCGCCTTGTGCAACAGAAATGTCGTCATCGACTTGTCGACGCAGCGCTCGATGGCGCGCGCGTCATTCCAGACCCGTACACCGCTCTCGCGCAGGGCGTGCAGAAGACCGAGGCGGAACGTGATCTGTTCCAGTGTGCCCGCGGAGATCGAGCGTACGAACACGCCATCGGGGAGGCTGCCATCGAAACCAGGAATTTCGATGCCGGCCGGGGCCTCGGTGTCGAAGGCGCAGCGCGGCAGCGATGTCACCACGACGTACGCGCCGCGCGCGCGCATAGCATCGGCCAGGCGGCGAACATGCCAGTGGCCGCTCTCCTCTTCCAGAAATAGGGCGATGCGAGGTCCGCCGGCCGTTGGGCCGTCAGCGGAAACTCGCGTCAACGATTTGTGGAGCAAGTTCGCCAGCGTGGAATGATGCGCCCGAGTCGAGATTGGAGACCGTCACCATGGCCGGGCTAAAGAGCATGGGGTCGATCTTGTAGAAGTCTCCCTCTACTTCCGCGAAGGTTTCTGCGAACGGCTTGCCATAAGCGGGGCTGCCGCGGCTTGGCAGTTGCTCAGCAAGTTTTTGTGCCGCTTCATCGCTGCCCTTGACGAACAACTCGACGCGCCCGCCGTAGATGATGGCGTCGTTGGTGCGCCCCATGGCTTTTACGAAATCCGGGATTGGTGGCGAGATCGGCGCGGTCCCTATGCCATCAATGATGTTCGCAAGCGGGAAGTGTAACTCGTGGGCCTTATGAAGCGCGACCTCGAGGACGCGCGCGACGACTTGCACCGTGCCCGCGAGGCTTCCGGTGGGTGCGTAGAGAACTGTGAGATCGGAAGGGGCAATGCCACAATCGGCTGCCACACGCCTAACGAGCGCGGGCGGGGGCGGATTGTCTCCCTCGATGACGAGGGCGCCAATATTGTAATGGTCCGCATATCCAAGCTCTTTGAAGAGCTCTTCTTTGCGCGAAAGGGCACGTGCGGGTCCCGATCCCAGCGCAAAGAAGCCGGTTGGCTCATCGGTTATCGTCCAGCCGGCGTACTGGCTGGCAAGGCAAGCAAGAATCGGGTTCGCAGAGTGAACCGTCACGGCGAGCGGCCAGCGATCGATTCCGGAGGCCGTGTTGAGATTGACCACCCCGAGGCCGCCCATGCAGATTTCAGCTAATCTGCGGCCCGCTTCGAGGCTTCCGATCGCGGCTGCGCCAAGGTCGACGAGGCGTTCTCCCGCCGCGCCGGCACTGACGAGGCAGCGCAGAGCGCCTGCATCGGCGACGAGGGCGTCAACGAGTTTCGCTGCTCGCGATGATACGCTCGGGGCGGGCCCGATTTGTTGTTGCATTGGTGCGCTCCTTCCCTGGCGGTCGTCCATATAGCATCTGGGCCAGCTCGTCCAAGCGCCGCCGGCAAATTCGTTCTGCCCCCGTGGCGCTGGCATCGCGGGCGAAGACTGTGGCGATGGGCCGGGATTTTGGGATGCGCGTGCCGGCCCTGGGACGGTCGCCCGTCCAATCGGGCCAAGTGATTTGGTTGACGAGCAAGGGTCCGTGGTCGGCGTAAAGGATGGCTGCCGCGTGTCCGCCTTGGGGCAACGGTTGGCGAAGGGTGATGGGCTCGCCACGACTGGCAGCGACATGAGCCTCAAAGAGGCTGCCGTTGGCATCATCAAAAATATCGAGCGTTGCGCTCGGGCGTGGGTTCACTTCCAAGAGGAGGGGCCCACTTTCCGCAACAACGAAGTCAAAGGCGACAAGGCCCCTAAGGGCGAGTGCACGCGATACGGTCCCAACCGTGGACGTGAGACTCGTCTCAATGTCGGGGGTGAGGGCTGTGGGCCCCGCTGCGCCACCGTAGCGGTAAGGCCTTGCTCCATGGCCTGTGCTCCACTGTCGACTGATGCCCGCCACGTTGAAGCTGTCCTTTCCAACGACTGCCAACACCGAAACGGGCTCTCCGGGGACGGCGCGCTGAAAATAGCGCCCCCGCCCCACTGCAGCCTTTGTCCCACACCGCATGATGTGGTTTCCCCCACTGCCGCCAATCCTTTTGGAAAGCCAACCTTCAGGACTTGGTGGCGGCTCAAGGCGCGTTTCGGGATGCGCGATCCCAAGTTCGTCAAGCAAAGGAAAGAACGTTGCAGGATCCTTGGACTCCTTGACCTGACGGGAGCCGTTGCCAAGGAGCTGGTGCCGGTGGGAAAGGGCCTCAACGAGCTTTGGCGTATCCTCAAAGCCCGAGCCCAAAATGAGCCCAATAGGAGGTGAACCGAATTTGCTTTCTACTGCAGCCAGGGCTGCGAGCAGGGGGCGTGCGCGAAATCCGGTTCGCGTTGCGTCGGGCAAACACTGAAACGCGCCCGCGGTATCCGCCGTGTCTTCGTCTCCGAAGGCGTCAACGACCAAGGGTACATAGCCCGCGCGCCGGGCGGCTGCCGTGAGCGCCCGCCCGGACAGTGCAGCAATAAGAACGCTTCTTTGCGTCAAGTTGTGAATGTCCGCGCGAGTTCGAAGGCGTGGCGGAAGTCGTAATGGACGGGCTTGTCCGTCGAGATCATCCGCTTGAAGAGCCCAGACTCCGTTTTGTACTTCACATCGCCGATTGCCAGCGGGCCGACGCCGAGAGCGTTGGAGCCGGGTAGCGGCGCGCCGTCCATGAACAGCTCCATGCCTTCCACGCCAGGCGGAGGCACGGCATTCACATCGGCAACGACCAGAAGGTCCTTGGCAATCGCCTTATGCTCTTCCCCGATCACACGCACGCCAGCTGCCGCAGCGGCGAAAATGACCTCGGCGTTGGCGATGATGTCCCGCTTTTGCTCTTCCGTCTCACCGGGCGCAGGGATCAGGTCAACACCGAACCGCTCCTTCGAGATGGCGGCCGCCTTAACAACACGATCGACGCCGCGGTGTGCAACGAGACTGACCTGCGCGCCTTCCAGTGCAGTGATGATGGAGGAGGCAAATCCGACAACGCCGGTTGCGCCGAAGATGGCAACCCGAATCCCGTTCCAGCTCCGTCCGAATTTCAGTTTCAGCACGCGTTCAACGCAGGCAACCATGGCCGCGGCGGTGGTGAAGGAGCCGGCCGGATCGGCAAAGGTTGAAAGGCCGAACGGCGGCACCAGCGCCTTTTCGGCCGCTTCCATCATGTCGAGGGCGAGGATGGCGTCCTTGCCGCCGATGAAGATGCCCGTGCGCTTTCCGTCATCGGGAGGACGCGAGAAGATGGCGTCCTGCGTCAGGCCCGCGACTTCTTCGAGGGTGACGTTGATGTAGGGCACGATCACCTTGTAGCCAGCGTCTGCAGCCATGTTCACGTCAAAGGGGCTCATGTGCTTTTGTGGCGAGAGCATGTGCAGGATCGGCGTGGCATCACTCATCTTATTCTTCTCCCTCAACTCGACTTGGGTGTTGGCCCATGCTGGCGCTCGATGATGGCGCCCTTGTTTCGGCCGCGGACAATGAGAACTTTGAGGCCTCCGGCTCTAGCGTCTTCGACCGTAGATTCATAGAGGTCTTGGGCCATTTCCTGGTTGGGCGTGAAGGCAAAGCCGGTCGGCCCCCAAGAGCTCTGACCGATGCCGACGGCTCCAGCGTCCCGGAATTTCCCAGCTAGGCGTCCGACCGCCGGGCTCGCCCAGGGGCTGCCGCCCTGAGCTGCGGCGAAG
>CAZUKP010000016.1:0-55825 GCA_964620915.1 uncultured Hyphomicrobium sp.
TGCATGTGTTAGGCCTGCCGCCAGCGTTCGTTCTGAGCCAGGATCAAACTCTCAAATTGAAAGTATTGATTCTGGTCGGCTTGGAGGGATTACTCCAAGGATATCTGCGTAACGGGCACCTTCACACTAAATACGCCAACGCTCTCGAGTTGCCCCGAAAACGCAGCGCATCATGGTGATGGCTGAAACGCAGTATCGCCAGAGTCTGTTTCGATCCTCGATGCCGCTTTCACGACATCTGCAGGATCCGCCAGGACTCCGCCGCCTGCGTTTCTCTTCCTTCAAATTCACTTGTCAAAGAGCACCCCAGCGACACCAAAGCCTGAGCCAGCCCAACTTGGCTGGCACTGAAGACAACGAGGCCCCTCGCCGGACCGTCCCGGCCAAGTACCTCGAGGTGTCGTGAGACTGTTGCCCGTAGCGGGCGACGCGGCAGCAAGTGCCCCGTCCAGCAGTCAAATAAATATCAACCCACGTTCCTTGTCAACACGTCAGCGGAAATAATCTCCCCAAAAGACGCGGCATCCGGCCGCAAGGACCTGCCGATGCCACTCCTTCGGGCAAAAGATGCCGTCCTGAAGCACGTGAGTTATTCACTATTTAGGTAGATTGCATCCGAGTTTCAACCCCCCCTTTCAAACACGTGGATTTGCTCGTTTCTGCCATGACGCCGCCCGTTTTAAGGGGCGTGATGGCGTGTTCGTATTCTGCGGTGGCCGGCTCTTTCGTTCGGGCCGGTCTTGGATATTTGCGGTATATTCACGTGGACCGCAGCCATTGCGGACAACGGGGACTGTGGCACCCAACGTGGTGCCAACGAAAATGGGGGGAGGTTTCAAGCTAAGTGGTCGATCGCCGCCGACATCTTTCTCGCGCGCGCTTTGGAGCCCTCGTCGGTGCAGAACGCCCGGACGGGCGTTCGCAGCTCTACCGTGGACGCGCGGCCGGTACATTCAGGGATCTCTATGAGTGCGACCACGCGGAGTCGCGCGAGAGTGGGCGATTCCGCTGGCTTGTCAGCACCTGCCTCGCGGCAACGGTCGGTGCAATCTCAATCTTCGTCGTCATCTTTGGGTCAGCCGATCAGGCAAAGAATGCGGGCGGGTTCCTACCGGCGCTCAAAGAAATGGGCCGTGCCTCGTTGACGGGGCGCGAGATGCCACGCTTGCGAACCAGCGAAGGTCTTAGGTGGGCAGTTCCCAAGAGCGATCGCCTCAAGATAACCACGGGTGCCGTCTCGACCCGCTACATCATTCATGAGTCGGTCAAGCAGCGGCGCGGTGACCGCGAATACATCCACGCAAAGCCCTACATGCGTCTGGTCGCGCGCCTTGCGCCTGTGCCTGCCGACTATGATGAGGTTATCCCGCCCTTCAACCCACTCAAGCTTTATGCCGTTAACAAGCCCATCAACGAGGGCGAGGATGGCGACGCCGGCGAAGGTGAGCAAAGCAACATCGTCGTGCGCGTTGTTGAACTCCTCGGCGGCAACCTTCCTGTCGAAGATGGCCAGGTCGTCGACGACGAGGAAGCCTCTGCGCTGATCCGGCGTGCCAGAGAAGCCGAGGCCGAGGCTGAAAGTATTCGCGCCGGCGCCGAGGCCGAGCAAAACCCTGTTGGGGCCGGCGGACCATTGGTTGCGGCTTTCGGCAATCTCGATGACGGCGCTGCGCCTCCAAACACGACCGTGATCGAGAAGCCGGCGCACGATGACTCCGATGAAGGCTTCACTAGCCTCGAAAACAGCAAAGCGCAGGTCGTGAAAGTTGGCCGCGGCGACTCGCTTCACAAGATTCTCGTGCGTGCAGGAGCGGACGATTGGCAGGCACGCACGATGATCGAGGCAGCGCGCAATGTGTTTCCGGCATCGAACCTGAGAGCGGGCCAAGAGGTGCGCATCACACTGGTCCCCTCGCTCACCCGGCAAGACCGCATGGAACCGGCCCGCTTCAGTGTGTTTTCAAACGGCCACGACCATATCGTAACCGTCACAAGAAATGACTCTGGCGAGTTCGCCGCCAGCACTGATTCGCCCATCTACGACGACATCGTCATGTCTGCACTCGGCGGCGACCGGGCCTCAAAATCCAGCGTCTACGCGAGCGTCTACTACGCCGGCTTGCTGCAACGAATCCAGCCGGAAACAATCATGAAGATCATGAAGATCCATGCTTATGAGACCGATTTCCGGCAGCGCCTGAGACCTGGGGACGCGGTGGAGTTCTTCTTCGATATGAACGAGGAGGCGGACTCCAACGCGCCACCGGGTGAGTTGCTCTTTACCGCAATCACGACCGGCGGCGAAACCTACCGTTTCTTCCGCTTCCGCACGCATGACGGAGAGGTCGACTACTACGACGAACAGGGGAACAACTCGAAGAAGTTTCTCATGCGGCGCCCTGTGCGCGGAGAGAATGTGCGCCTAACGTCAGGCTTCGGCATGCGCTTTCACCCGCTCCTCAATGACCGGCGCATGCACACCGGTGTGGACTGGGCAACGTCGGCGGGAACGCCTATCCTTGCTGCTGGCACGGGCGTCATCGAACATGCTGGGCGCAAAGGCCACTATGGAAATTATGTCCGCATCCGACACGCCAATGGTTATCACACCGCATACGCCCACATGCTGCGCATCGCCAAAGGCGTGAAGAAGGGCGTCAAGATTCGTCAAGGCCAAATCATTGGATACGTCGGGTCGACCGGCCTTTCCTCAGGACCCCACCTTCACTACGAAGTTCTGGTCAACAGCCGCTTCGTCAATCCGCTCTCAATCCAAGTCCCTCGCGCCCGCAAGCTCGAAGGCCGCGAACTCGCGCAGTTCCAGAAGGAACGCGCTCGCATCATCGATTTGATGCGCCGCGCTCCAGTGATGACAGCCAGCAAGTAGAACTTCGTCCCCTTCCACTCAGGGCTGGAGACGACGCCAAAATCCCGGCAAGACCAGTCCGGTCGTCTATGCAGCCGCTCTGACCAGCTCACCGTTGAGCGATAGTTCGCCATCGCGGACGCTGACATGAACCGTGTCGCCGTCCTTTAGTTTGCCTGCAAGTATCTGCTCGGCGAGCGGATCTTGGACGTAGCGCTGAATAACCCGCTTCAAGGGCCGCGCGCCATACGCTGGATCATAGCCGCGATTGGCAAGCCAAGTGCGTCCCTTATCATCGAGTTCGATCGTGATCTTGCGGTCGGCGAGAAGCTTTTGCAGGCGCACCATCTGAATATCGACGATCTTACCCATCTGCTCGCGTTGCAGCCGATGGAAAAGAATGATGTCGTCGAGACGGTTCAGGAACTCTGGCCGGAATTTTTGACGAACTTCGGCCATCACCAAGTCGCGCACCTTATCGGTATCTTCGCCCTCGGGCTGGTTGACCAAGTACTCGGCCCCGATATTCGAAGTGAGGATAATGATGGTATTTTGGAAGTTGACCGTGCGGCCCTGACCGTCCGTAAGCCGGCCATCGTCAAGAACCTGCAACAAGACATTGAAGACGTCCGGGTGCGCTTTTTCGATCTCATCGAACAGAATGACCTGGTACGGCCGCCGGCGCACCGCCTCCGTCAATGAGCCACCTTCCTCGTAGCCGACATAGCCTGGCGGGGCGCCAATCAAGCGCGCAACTGAGTGCTTCTCCATGAACTCGCTCATGTCGATCCGCACCATCGCCGACTCGTCATCGAACAGGAATGCCGCCAGCGCCTTGGACAACTCCGTCTTGCCCACACCCGTCGGACCCAAGAACATGAATGAACCGATTGGCCTGTTGGGATCTTGAAGGCCAGCACGCGCGCGCCGCACAGCCGTCGAGACGGCATCGACGGCCTCACGCTGACCGATGACGCGCTTGCTGAGCGAGTCTTCCATTTGAAGAAGTTTTTCGCGCTCGCCCTCGAGCATGCGATCTACAGGAATTCCGGTCCAACGAGAGACGACACCCGCGACTTGATCGGGCGTCACGGCCTCGGCGACCATTGCGCCCTTGTCATCTTGAGCTTCGACGCTGCCCAACTGCTTCTCAAGCTCAGGAATCTTTCCGTAGGCGAGCTCGCCAGCGCGCGCCAAGTCGCCCTTTCGCTGTGCCAGATCGAGCTCGGTACGTGCGTGATCAAGTTCTTCCTTGAGTTTCTGCGCACTTCCAAGCTTTTCGCGCTCGGCTTCCCACTTCTGCGTAAGCGAAGCGCTATTCTCTTCGAGATCTGCGATCTCTTTCTCAAGCCGCTCCAGCCGGTCCTTCGAAGCCTCATCGCTCTCCTTACGAAGCGCCTCACGCTCGATCTTCAACTGCATGAGATCGCGATCAATCGCATCAAGCTCCTCGGGCTTGGAGTCGATCTCCATCTTGAGGCGAGACGCAGCTTCATCGACAAGATCGATCGCCTTATCGGGCAAGAACCGATCCGTAATATAACGGTTCGACAAGGTGGCCGCCGCAACGAGCGCAGAGTCGGTGATGCGCACGCCATGGTGCAGCTCATACTTCTCCTTCAGCCCGCGCAGAATCGAAATGGTATCCTCGACCGTCGGCTCGCTGATGAAGACGGGCTGGAAGCGCCGCGCCAGTGCTGCGTCCTTCTCGATATGCTTGCGGTACTCGTCCAGCGTGGTGGCACCCACGCAGTGCAGCTCGCCACGCGCCAACGCCGGCTTCAGCAAATTTCCGGCGTCCATGGCGCCAACGATCGTGTGTAGCTCGTCGATGAAAAGGATGATGCGACCGCCCTCGGCCTCGACCTCGGACAGCACGGCCTTCAGGCGTTCTTCGAATTCGCCGCGGTATTTCGCGCCTGCAATGAGCGAACCCATGTCGAGCGCGAGCAGCTTCTTGTCCTTCAGACTGTCGGGCACGTCGCCTTTGACGATGCGCAGGGCTAGCCCCTCCGCAATCGCCGTCTTGCCAACACCTGGCTCGCCGATCAGTACGGGATTGTTCTTGGTGCGCCGCGACAGCACCTGAATGGTGCGGCGGATTTCCTCGTCGCGGCCGATGACGGGATCGAGTTTGCCGTTGGAGGCCGCCTCGGTGAGGTCGCGCGCATAGCGCTTCAGCGCGTCATATCCCTCCTCGGCCGAAGCCGTATCGGCGGTGCGGCCCTTACGCAAATCGTTGATCGCCTCGTTTAGGTTCTGCGGAGTAACGCCGGCATCGGCGAGGATCTTGGCGGCCTCGGTGCCCTTCTCGAGCGCGAGCGCCAGGAGCAGGCGCTCCGCTGTCACGTATTTGTCGCCGGCCTTCTCGGCGACCTTCTCGGCCTGATCCAGAACGCGCGCAAGCTCGCGGGTCGCACCAGGCTGGCCTGCGCCGCCGCCGGAGACTTGAGGCCGCTTGGCGAGTTCGGCGTTGAGTGCCTGCAGAGCCGCCTTGGGGTCACCGCCCGCCTTGCGGATGAGGCCTGCCGCCAGACCTTCATTGTCGTCGAGCAGCGCCTTTAGCAGATGCTCGGGCGTCAGCTGCTGGTGACCTTCACGCAGCGCAATAGTCTGCGCCGCCTGCACGAAACCGCGGGCGCGGTCCGTATACATCTCAAAGTTCATCTTCCCTCCTCAGCGCGCCCTTGCCGCCCTCATGGCACGGAAAGTCGCCTATTTGTCAGGATCAATGGCCTCGCACGACCTGATCCATCAGCATCGCGCAAAAACCTTTTCAAGAGTTGATATAGTGCGGCTTCGACCCTCCAAAAAGGGGCTCCTCGCCGCCCGTCGCCTGCATTCAGAGTTTGGCAAACGATGACTGATCCAGCCGCAATAACGGTCCGTGGCCTCTACCGCTATCCCGTTAAGGGGCTATCGCCCGAGCCGCTCGAGCAGGTGCAACTCAAAAGCGGAGAGACGATCCCCTTCGACCGCGCATATGCCGTCGAGAATGGCCCGGGGCGGTTTGATCTCGAAAGTCCCCAATACCTTCCCAAGATCAACTTCCTCATGCTGATGCGCCACGAGCGCCTGGCCGCACTTCAATCAAGATTCGAAGAGGCGACCCAGACTCTGACCATCCTACGCGATGGCAAGCAGGTCGCGCGTGGTCAGCTCACGACACCGATTGGCCGAAAATTGATTGAGCAATTCCTGGCCGGCTACATGAACGCGGAGTTGCGCGGGGCGCCAAAGATCGTCTTCGCGCCAGGGCATAGTTTCTCAGATGTGTCGGCCAAATGCCTCCACCTCATCAATCTCGCTTCGGTGCGTGAGCTTGAACGCGTCCTCGGCTTTCCCATCAACCCGCTTCGCTTCCGCCCAAACCTAATTATTGATGGATTGGATCCCTGGGAAGAGTTCGATTTTTCGGAAAAGGAGTTCTCGATTGGCCATGCCCGGCTAAGCGGATTCAGCCGTACGCAGCGGTGTGCCGCGACAGATGTCGATCCCGGCACTGCCAAGCGAGATACGGCGATTCCCGCAGTCCTTCAGCGGACATGGGGGCACTCCGATTTCGGCATCTATGCGCACATCATTGAAGATGGCCTTGTTACCGTGGGCGATGCCGTTTCAAGATAGATGGATAGTCTCGACAACCTGTCTTCGCGACCGAACACTGCTCAGTCGTGCTCGGATTCATCCACCGAGGCTCCGCCGTTCGCGATGCTCGAGCGCGCTTCGCTTTCGCGACGAGGGCGACGCACCGGCCGGCGCAAGAACTCGGGCTGCTCATGGGCTTCTGCAAATCGCTCGCGGCGCCGGGGCTGACCCTCCGGTGCAGACTGCGGCTGCGCGCTCGCCTCAATGGGTTGGGACTCTCCCGATGAACCGCGCTCCGGTCGCTCACGGCGATCGCGGCTACGTCGTACTGATGTCCGCTGTCCTTCTCCCTGAGGCTGGGATTCCTGCTGACGCCGAACAGGTTGAGACGGGTAGGCTCCGCCCTCATCGTCCTCATCCTCAGAATAGTCCTCACCCGGCTCCATCGAGTCAGAGGCCATGTACGCCCTATGACGACCAGACCCGCCATTCATCATTTGCTCACCGCCGGCGCTAGCCGTTTGCTCGCGGAACGACATGATGATGCGATTATAATGCTCCGCATGCTGCAGATAGTTCTCTGCGAGTACGGGATCCCCGGAGGACGTCGCGTCACGCGCAAGCGTTACGTACTTCTCGGCGATGTGCGCTGGTGTGCCGCGGATCTTTATGTCCGGGCCTGCGCTCTCGTAGCTTCGCGTCAGCGGATTCTGGCCTTTGCGATTGCGTCCGCGGCCTCGGCGGTTCTGCTGTCCTTGCCTCATTGGCTCCGTTCTCGATCGTGGAAATGGTTCTCGTGTGACGGTGCGCGCCTTTGCCTCAGGCGGAACTGTCCGTCGTTAATCCCCCATTGCCGGGGCAATTCTGGCCATCCGGAGCACGCGCTTGCACTCGGCAACACGCACCTTTGGTCTCAAATCGTGACGCTCAAGCAGCAGTCGACACACCAGTCGGAAAGGGGCGAAAAATCGCCATGCCGCTAGGATTCGCCATCTCAACGATTGCAGGAACTAATGACGTTTGCGCGTCCTGCCTTCCTGCTTCGCGAATTCAGCTCGTGCGGCTCGGTGGGACAACGTTGGTCCACCCTCAAGATAGGCGTCGCACGATCATTACGGCTGGCCCTTAGACTAACGTGGAAACCGCCCAAATCAAACTGTTTTTCGTGACATCGTTATAACTGTATCTCCATTGCCACACAGCGCGCGTGCCCACCAAGGTCTGCCAGCATTTGGATCCCACCAAAGCGCTTTCCTGCCGATGACGTCCTCAGCAACTCGGCCACGCTAGGGGCCTGTCCCGCCCCGACCTCGAACACAACCCATCCCTGAGGAACAACGCGGTCGAGGCTCTCGATGATCTCGCGATAAACGTCCAGCCCATCCTCACCTCCGTTCAGCGACTCGTGAGGATCGTATGCTCGCACCTCCGCGTCGAGCCCTGCAATCTCACCGGACGCAACATAGGGAGGGTTGCAGATGAGGAGATCGAATGTTTCATCGACATCCTTAAGGGAGCGACGTGTCTCTAATTTGACGCGATCCACAACTCTGTTTCGCCGAGCGTTCTCAGCGGCGACCTTCAGCGCCTCTGGCGAGATATCGGTGCCCACGCCGGTGGCAAGCGGGAGTTCGGCCAGAATCGTGATCAGAAGGCAGCCAGTGCCGGTTCCAACATCCAGAACACGGAACGGCCGCTCGCGCCATCCCTCCTTTGCAGCTAGCGTCAACACCATCTCAATCACCGTCTCGCTATCAGGCCGAGGGTCGAGCGTGGCCGGTGAGATCGCAAACGAGCGTCCATAAAACTCACGATATCCCAAGATTCGCGAAATGGGTTCGCGAGCTTGGCGCCGCTCCACCATTCGAGCCAAACGCAAGTGTTCTGTTTCACTCAGAACGCGATCTGGCCGGCAAATGAGATCTGCCGGCTGGAGCCCCGTCGCCGTGGCCACGAGGGCGCGAGCGTCTTTCCCTGCTTCGTCAACACCTGCGCAGCGCAGCGTTTGCGTGATGCGCAAAAGTGCATCGCTCACGCGCTCACTATCGGCAGGGATACTCACGTCAAGCATGCGCATGGCCCTCCAACGCAACCAGTTGGCTCGCCTGGTGATCGGTAATGAGCGCATCGACCAGCTCATCCAATGCGGTAGCCTGAAGAATGGCATCGAGCTTGTGAAGCGTCAGGTTTATGCGGTGATCAGTCACACGGCCTTGCGGAAAATTGTATGTGCGAATGCGTTGTGAACGATCTCCAGATCCGACCTGACCTTTACGTGCTTGTGAACGTTCATCCGCCGCGCGTTGCCGTTCGCGCTCGTACACTCGCGAGCGCAGAACCTGCATGGCCAGGCGCCGGTTTTGATGCTGTGACTTTTCCGCCGATACGACCACGATGCCCGTTGGAAGGTGCGTCATGCGCACCGCAGAGTCGGTCTTGTTGACGTGCTGGCCGCCTGCGCCACCGGCGCGCATCGTGTCTATGCGGATATCGTCAGGCCGAATGTCGATATCGACCTCCTCGGCCTCGGGCAGAACGGCCACGGTTGCCGCGGACGTGTGAATGCGTCCTCCGGTCTCGGTCTCCGGAATGCGCTGAACGCGATGGACGCCAGACTCGAACTTCAGTCGTGCAAAGACGCCGCTACCGGAAATCGAGGCAACAACTTCTCGAATCCCACCGAGATCATTCTCGGATAGGCTGATGATCTCAGTCTTCCAACCCTTAAGCTCCGCATATCTGGTGTACATACGAAAGAGATCGGCGGCGAAAAGTGCTGCTTCGTCACCGCCTGTGCCCGCACGCACCTCCAAAATGGCACTGCGCTCATCGGCAGCATCCTTGGGAAGGAGCTGGAGCTTAAGCTTTTGCTCCAGGTTTTCACGCCGCAGCTCAAGCGTCTCAAGTTCGGAACGCGCGAGCGAGACCATTTCCTTGTCGCTATTGGAATCATCGACAAGGGCCTTAAGATCGGCCCGCTCACTCTCGGCTGCGCTCAGAGCGTCGATCGTCTCGACGATCGGATTGAGGTCTGAGAACTCCTTCGTGAGCTTGGCGTAGGTCGCCTGATTGACGCCGGCGTTGAGCTCCGACTGGATTGCGTTCCAGCGCTCGATCAACTTGTCCAATTTTTCTCTTGGTATCGTGCTCATGTTCAGACTGGTGCGTGCTGATGGAAGGCCTTGTCGTGCCCCGCATCGAAGCTTTCTGGTTCTCTGGGCCTAGTCTCTATATGGCCACTCGGCGGAGTAGCGGGCGCATCTAATCCGAACCGGCCGCGACGGGCAATTTATCAGTCCGGCGCGAGCGCGGATCATCGACCTCAATATGACGCAGACCGTTGCGGACAGGCGCCATATGCACCGTAACGTAATCCTGTGCACCCCGTACGATTCGGGCCAAGGAAGGGGGCAAATGCGAAACCGCGGCCTCAAGCACCGATGTCTGCGTTAACAGAACAATCAGGCCAATAGGGATAGCTGCGGCAATCAGCAGACGGCTAACCATGCGGGGGTTCCGCAGCACTTGACGCCAGTCGGATGTTGTCCGAGATACAATCCAGTCTTGGCCCCGCCTAAGCGCCGCTACAGCGTCCGTTCCCTTTGTGGCCAGCCGTTGAGGCAATCTCGGCTTTGCAGCTTCGGCAACGATCATTTGGGATCGCAACGCCTCAATCAAATTAAGAGCCGGGCGTGGATCGAGCTGGGCAAAACTCACATATGTCCGCACGATACGGCACGTTTCTGGCCATGGCGGAAGCTGGCGCACGTCTCCCGCCTCGAGTACTGCGATGATGTCCACCCGGGTGGCTAGCCGTTTGGCTGCTTCTTCCGGAGTCCAGCCATAGATGCGTCGAAGATCTTGGAAGAAACGACCAACCTCGGATGCCAGTTGCGCGGGGTTTGACTCATGAGACTGGGGCATGGCCGGGCGTCCTCGCGCACCTTTGGAGCGCGTGTCTGAAGAAGATTTCGCCAGCTCATGGCCTCTTGGCATCCTGCGTGCTGCTAATCACCGAATGAAGCAAAGGTCCCCCAGTGACCATCGTCCGGCAAATGTTCAGGCTTGTCAAAGGCACGGCCTTTAGCGAGGCTTCAGACTTCAATGCCTTCCGACTCCGCAAAGCCTTCAAGCGCTTCGCGGATATTGCGCGCGCCCTTCCTGAGCAGGCCATCGAGCACCTGGGAAACGCGTTCAACGTCAAGCGAGAGAATCATTGTCTTGACTGGACCTATAGAGGCCGGCGACATCGACAGCGACCGGAATCCAAGTCCGATTAGTGCCATGGCTTCGACCGGAGTTCCAGCCATCTCGCCGCAAAGCGTGAGCGGAACATTGTGCTTTTTTGTGGCCTTCACAAGCGCTCTCAGCGCCCTCAGTGGTGCGGGCGATAACGAATCGTAGCGGCTGCCGACTCGGGCGTTAGTCCGATCGGCAGCAAATAGGAACTGCATCAAGTCATTGCTGCCAACAGAAACGAAGTCGACTCTCTTCATCAGAGCATCAAGCTCAAACAGTAGACCGGGCACCTCGATCATCGCGCCGACGCGGACCGTGTTCGGAAGCTCGTAGCCTTTATCGGCCACGATAGACTGCTCCCTTTCCACCAGGGCCCGGACGGCGACCATTTCGCTTGCCTCGGAGACCATCGGAATCATGAGATGCAGATCCTGACCGGCTGCGGCGCGCAACAGCGCACGGATTTGCGTGCGAAGCAGCGCGGGCCGGTCAAGCCCCATACGCACGGCGCGCCACCCCATCGCCGGGTTTTCTTCTGCAGGCTGGCGCAGATAGTGGAGGACCTTGTCCCCCCCAATGTCGAGCGTGCGGAAGATTACGGGCTTTTCTCCCGCGCGAGAAATGACCGCCTTGTACGCCTTCACCTGGCGTTCAAGCTTTGGCAGTGTATCTGAGAGCATGAACAGCAGCTCGGTCCGATATAGCCCCACGCCGTCGGCACCCGACTCCTTGAGGTGTGGCATATCAACGAGGAGTCCGGCGTTGATGTGAAGCGACACGCGCTCACCGTCCTTGGTTACGGCTGGCACATCTTTTAGCGCGCGATACTGACGCTGCCGCTTGGCAAGAAAGCGAACCTTGTCCGAATAAGCCGTGATGACATCAGACGACGGTCGCAGATGGACCTCGCCTGCGACGGCATCGACAATGGCTGCATCGCCGGCGGTCACACGCTCAACCACGCCTGCCGCTTGGCCAACTGCAGCAATTCCCAGCGCCTTGGCGACAATCGCCACGTGGCTCTGCCTGCTGCCGTCTTCGACCACGAGGCCGCGCAGGCGCTTGCGATCGTAGTCTAACAGCTCGGCCGGCCCCATCGTGCGCGCAACCAGAATCGTGTCGGGCGGCAACTGCGATGGCTCGTCGGCGCTTGTTTCGCGTCCTGCAAGAATGCGCAACAGCCGGTCGGAAAGATCCGCAAGGTCACGCTGGCGCTCACGCCAGTAGGCATCATTCTGGCGCAACATGCGCGCGCGCGTGCTGTTCTGGACGCGTTCGACGCCCGCTTCCGCCGTCAGGCCGCCTTCTACGGCCTCGCGCAGGCGTCGCTCCCAGCCCTTGTCATGGGCGAACATGCGGTAGGCCTCGAAGACATCGCGGTGCTCGCCGGCCCCCGCAACGTGCTCGCGCTCGAACATCTCATCGAGCGATGTACGCAGCGTCGCGATCGCCGTCTCAAGCCGCTCCATCTCTTCGTTTGGATCCTCGGCCATGAGCTTGGTGACGAAGATGCGTGGTTCGTGAAGCACCACATGACCAAGCGCAATACCTTCGGAGATCGATTCTCCCTCAATCACGGAACTCAGCGACTTTGCTAGCTCAAGCGCCGTACTGGAGCCTGCGACCGCACCTGAGACAAGCTGCTCAGCAACAATCATCGCGGTTGCTTGCAGCACCTCGACGTCCTCGTCGGAGTATTCCTTTTGGGTGCGATTCTGCACGACAAGTACGCCGAGCACTTGTCCGCTTCTCTGGATCGGCACCGCAAGCAGCGAGTGATAGACCTCCTCTCCCGTCTCGGGTCGATACGAGAATGCTGGATGGTTGGAGGCTTCCTGCTCGTTTACGGTTACGTTAAGCTCAGCGCACCGCCCAACCAGACCTTCGCCGCGCTTCATCCGGGTGGTGTGCACGGCCTCAATCTTCAGACCTTCGGTGGCAAAGAGTTCGAGCGATCCGTCCTGACGCTTCAGATAGATCGAGCACACCTCGCTCACCATAACGCCAGCGATTTGCTTGACGATCTTGTTGAGCCGGGATTGTCCATCTCCTGGCTCAGACATGATCTCTCGCAAGCGCCGCATGATCACACGCAGTGCTGGCTCACTTGTCATGACTCGTGGCTCGTCGCCTCGCCTTTGCATTCAAGCGCCGCCCGATGGCCCCGCCGATATGGTGGACCGTTAGCTCCAATTTCGCGCCCTTGCGCTGCCCCGCCCTAGTCGGCGTCCAGGCCATAGAAAGAGTGCAATGTCCGAACAGCAAGCTCAGCGTAGGCGGCGTCAATCAATACACTAATCTTGATTTCGGAAGTGGTGATCGCCAGGATGTTAATGCCCTTTTCGGCGAGCGACCTAAACATCATTGCAGCGACGCCTGCGTGGCTCCTCATGCCGATGCCGATCACCGATACTTTGGCAACATCGGCAGAACTTTTGACATCAAAGTCACCGATTTCTGCCTTCGCAGCGTTTAATGCCTCAAGCGTCCGGGGTAACTCGCTCGCCTGAACCGTAAAGGTCATATCCGTGTGCTTTCCATCGGCAGTCACGTTCTGCACGATCATGTCCACATTGATATTGGCTTCGGCGAGTGGCCCGAAGATGCGCGCAGCGACACCCGGCTTGTCCTCGACATTCAAAATGGTCACCTTCGCTTCGTCCTTCGCATAGGCAATACCACTGACGACCTGGCTCTCCACAATCTCATCCTCATCGCAAACGATCGTGCCAATATCTTCAAGGTTGTCCAAGCGCACCGGTGCCATCGTCTCTGGAGGGGCGAAGCTCGACAGCACCCGCACCATAAGCCGGTTCACCATGGCAAGCTCAACCGAACGCGTCTGCAGCACCTTAGAGCCCAGCGATGCCATCTCCAGCATCTCCTCATAGGAGATTTTCGGGAGACGGTGGGCCTTGGGCACGATGCGCGGATCGCTGGTATAGATGCCGTCCACGTCGCTGTAGATGTCGCATACATCCGCTTTGAGTGCGACGGCCATGGCCACAGCACTGGTATCCGACCCACCGCGCCCCAGCGTGGCCACCCGCTGGCGATCGGGCTCGATACCCTGAAACCCCGTCACCACGGCCACTTCACCCTGGGAGAGCCGACGTGCCACCTCGCTAGCATCGATACCTGCGATACGCGCCGCGCCATGGGCCGAAGTCGTTGTAATTGGGACCTGCCATCCCTGCCACGAGCGCGCCTGTAGCCCCATCGATTGCAGGACAATGGCAAGCAAGCCCGCTGTCACCTGCTCTCCGGTCGCGACAACAGCATCGTATTCGCGCGCATCATGCAGGACAGCCGCCTCCCTTACCCACGAGACAAGCTGATTGGTCACGCCCGCCATCGCCGAAACGACCACGCAGACCGAATTGCCCGCATCGGCCTCGCGCTTGACGTGGCGCGCAACGTTGCGGATATGCTCGATGTCGGCGACGGAGGTGCCGCCAAACTTCATCACGACCACAGCCATATCGTTTCCTGCCGCGTGCCTTTAACGTCTTTAGCTGGAGCTAGCCCTTCGGAAGCCGGCCGGGCGATCGAATCCCGGTAAGATCGGCCCAAACGGCCTGGGGCGAAGGGGAACCCTGTTTACGGGACGTTCTCATAACGGGAACGGCACGTCATCGCAACTCCGTGCCTTGACATTCCGCGCACCGCGAACCCGTATTCTCAGCCCCATGGAAAGCAAACAACCCGCAATGAAACCACCCTCTAGCGCCACCCTCGACCCCCGTGAGGTCCAGCGGTTCGAGCAATTGGCCAGTCAATGGTGGGACACCAAGGGGAAATTCCGGCCATTGCATCAGCAAGGCCCAGCCAGGCTCTCGTTTATCCGGGACACACTTGTTGAGCACTTCGCGCAGCCGGCAAAGGATCTGCGTCCGCTGGCCGGGTTGAAAATCCTCGATATCGGCTGCGGCGGCGGTCTCATCGCAGAACCGCTCGCGCGGCTCGGTGCCAGCGTCACGGGAATTGATCCGACCGAGGACTCTATCGCCGTCGCCCGCGCCCATGCCCAAGCTCAAGACCTTTCCGTGGACTACCGCGCAAGTCGCGTTGAAGAATTGAACGCAGCTCGCGAAACCTTCGATGCAGTCATTTGCCTAGAGGTCATCGAGCACGTTCCAGACGTAGGCGCCTTCCTCCGGCTCTGCGCAGACCTCGTCAGGCCCGGCGGCGTTATGATTGTTTCGACGATCAATCGGACTTGGAAGTCATATGCATTGGCGATTGTTGCCGCCGAATACGTGCTGGGGTGGCTGCCGCGTGGGACCCATAATTGGCAACGCTTTGTGACGCCGCACGAACTCAGCATCCATTTGGAGGCATGTGGCCTCATTCGGCCGCGATTCTCGGGGATCATCTACGATCTGATGCGCGACGAGTGGCACCTCGATCGGGATACCGACGTCAACTACATGGCCGCGGCGTCAAGGCCGAGTTGAGTGTTCATCGAGGGAACTCGGGCAATTCGAGTGGTACCGCCTGCTGGAATCGAACCAGCGACCTCTAGATCCACAATCTAGCGCTCTAACCATCTGAGCTAAGGCGGCACAATCCTGGCCCGCAAAGCAGCGCACCCCAGCCGTTGGGTCTTAAAACCCCTACCGGGGCCGGATCGTCAAGTGAAAAACAGGCGCATTGTCGACCCTAATATGGACTCGATGCGCTCAGCGGTCGCAGTCCCGCCAAGACCTGATCGATTGCTGCATTTCAGCCCTTGGGCTGGGCCTTCTTGGCGGCGTCGCTCATCAAACGGCCAAGCTCTTTGGCCTGTTCGGCGTAAGCTTGCATCTGCTTTTGAGCATAGCGCTGCTGGATCTCGATGTACTCTTTCAGATCACGCGCACGCGACAGATCGCTGGCGAAGGAGAAGCTCTCCTGAATGTTTTCTTCTGCATACTTGGCAACGCGTGACTGAAGCTCCATCGCGCTCGCAGCCATGTCCCCTTGAGACTTTGCGAGGTTTTCGTTGACCTTCTGGGCCATCTCCATGAACTGGGCGTAGGCGGATCGCGCCTGCTCTACATTACGCTGAGCTAGCTCTCGGACTGGTTCAGGAATCTCGAACTGCGGCTTGTCGTACATCGGTGTCCTCCTCCACGGCAGCCAGGATGCTTCTATCGCCCACTCCTGGTCTTAACGGCTTATTATATCCTTGCCTCTCTACGAAGCGACCTGGAAATGAGTGTGGATAGCGTGTAGTCGCCGAATCTGCTCGTAGACGCAAGCAACTGCACACGCTAACAAATTTCTGAGCCTTGGTTATTTGTCCATGCCAACTAATGAAACGCGCGCACCGCAGCAATCAAGCGGAAAGAGCTTTGAGGCAGCACTCGCGCGCTGTTCCGGTCCCGCTTGGGTGATCGACCCGGGAAAGGGGCAGGTGCTGAGTGCCAACGCCGCAGGAGCGACCCGGTTCGGTCTGCGCCCTGATGCGCCATCTGGCACGCTCGACGCGGCAATGCCGGGCCTTGTCCGGCTGCGGGCGATCGTCCGCGAGGTGCTCAACGGCGGACGCCGCGAACCACTCGTCTTCTGGACCGCCTATGGAGCCGAAAACCTTCTTTGCAACGTCAGTGCTGTCGGAGACCCGAGTGCCCATCCCCTGGTGCTCGTCGCGTTGGCAGGCGCGGACAGTGACGAGAAGCCAGCGATCAAGAGAGCAAAACCTGATGACGTCGGTGCAAATGACGACGACGCCGCGACGCTCCAGAAGATCGCGCATGCGATCCGCACGGGCTTTGGCAAGCCGAAGGGCGAATCTCAAACATCGGATCTGGAACTGAGCGAGGAAGCCTCCGACGACCCTGAACCCAAGACGCCGCCGTTGGAAACAGTAGAAAGAAGGGCTGACCTCTCGCAATTGGCCCACGAACTCAGAACACCGCTCAGCGCGATCATGGCTGCTGCCGAGATAATGAAGGACGAGCGCTTCGGGAAAATCACCAACGCACGTTACCGAGGCTATATCGTAGACATCCACGACAATGCCCGCCACGCACTGGAGGTCATCGCCCGGCTGCTCTCTGGGGATGTGACCGAAGCGCTGGAAGGAACTACGGACCCCGCCGAACTCAATCTAAATACAATTGCCAAGAGCTGCGTGTCTGCCATGCGCCCGCTCGCTGACGGAGCAAAGCTGACCTTGAAAAAGGAGCTGCATGCCAAGTTGCCGCATGTTGTTGCCGACGCCATGACGGTCAAACAGATCATTTTCAATCTGCTCGCCAACGCGCTCAAGTTTACCAAGCCCGGCGGCAATGTCCGGGTCGTAACAGGCCTTGGGTTCAAAGAGTCCGTGTTCATCGCAGTCCGTGATACGGGGCTTGGAATGAGCGATGCGGAAATCTCACGCGCACTCGATGGGAAGGTGATTCCAGTACCGAACCCAAATGAAAAAGGTGGACTGGGAATCGGCCTGCACCTAGCTAACAAGCTTGCCAAGGCAAACGGTGCGCGCCTCGAAATCGATAGCGTTCGGGACGAAGGAACCACGGTCGCGCTCGTCTTTCCAGAGAACCTTGTTGTTTCCAGGTGAGCGCCAAACAAGTCCAAGAACCAAACCGACTTTGAATTAGACGATTTCTAATCTATTGCAATTCCACGCACATTTATTGACTGGCCGTCGGCCACCGCGCTAGGGATGCTGTAACGTGGGCGAATGTGCGCCACGAATTTAACCAGACATCACCGATACCGGGGCCTTAAACCCCGCCTATTGGAGAGAAGCAATGCTGAACTTCAGCGCCGTCCCGCGGCATGCGGCGGTCGTTGCCTTCCTGGCACTCATAACGTTATTTTCTGGGCCGATCAGCTCGGCGAGTGCCGACCAGGAAGTAAACATCTACTCCTATCGCGAGCCGGGACTCATCGATCCCCTCTTGAAGGCTTTCACTGAAAAGACAGGCATCAAGACGAATGTCGTCTTTGCCAAGAATGGCCTTATTGAACGGCTTGCGGCGGAGGGCAAAAACAGCCCGGCTGATTTGCTCCTGACCAACGAATTCGGATTGCTGACCCAAGCTGTGGCGGCAGGCACAACGCAACCCGTCAGCTCGACAGTTATCGAAGAAGCAATTCCCGCAACTTTGCGTGACCCCAACGGCAATTGGTTCGGGCTGACCCGCCGCGCGCGTGTGATATACGCCTCGAAGGACAGGGTAGAGCAAGACACAATCACGTACGAGGAACTCGCCGACCCGAAGTGGCGACAGAGAATCTGCTCGCGCTCTGGCCAGCACACCTACAACGTTGCCCTCGTTGCTTCGATGATCGCCCACCATGGCGAAGAGAAGACGGAGAAATGGCTGGAGGGGCTTCGTGACAACCTCGCGCGCAAACCTGCGGGAGGTGACCGCGAGGGCGTGCGCGATGTCAAAGCCGGACTCTGCGATCTGGCGATTGGCAACACCTACTACATGGCGTCGATGCTGAAGAATCCAGACCAGAAGGAATGGGCCGAAGCCGTGCGGATTATCTTTCCGAACGCTGAGGGCCGCGGCACGCACGTCAATATTTCCGGCATGGCTCTCACGGCCAATGCCCCAAACAAAGAAAACGCGTTGCAGCTTATGGAGTACCTCGTTTCGCCGGAGGCACAGAAAATCTACGCTGAAACGAACGGCGAATACCCCGTCATGGAGGGGGTTGCGCCCTCGCCACTTGTTGCGAGTTGGGGTCCGCTCAACGCTGATCCTCTCCCTCTGACCAAGATCGCGGAGCTTCGCAAGAAAGCTTCCGAACTCGTCGACCGTGTGCAATTCGACCAAGGACCGAATTTCTGATGTCCGAGATCAATACTTTCCGCGAATCTCCCGCGCTCACTGCATCGGCGTTCGGGGAGGACATCCAACTTCCCTCAGCCGAGCGTTTGGTTGGCGTCGGATTCCGCTGCTGGCTTGCCGGCTTCCAAACGAGCGACATCGGATGCTGGGAAGTCGCCTGGCATGAATTCTCGCAGGCCGTCGGTGCGCGTACAGCAAAACCATTGATGAGCGAGCTGGCGAGTTGGGTGCGCGCTGTCCAGGACTGCGCCGACCGCAAGATCGAAGTCTATCCGGCCGGCTGTCGCCAATTCTGCCGCGACGAATGTCTCGCGATCTCCATGGTGGCTGCCTGCCAGCACAGCGCTTGCCCAGCGTTCCGTGCCTGCGCCGTTGCGTTGCTCGGCTCCAACGACATCGACGATGCCATCGAGCAGGCCGAAGTATTCGCTCACAGACTGCGGGAAGCGGACCAGTTCCTTTCACCCGGCACCGTATTCATGGGGGCGGGCTTTCTTTCGCATGGCGTGAGTGGGCACGGTTAACGAGCACTGACCGCATCACGTTCAACAAGAACATGGCCGCGAGGCAACACAACGAATGCCTGACCTTGGGCCTCATTCGATCTCGCCGAGGTCCTTGAGCGATATTTTTCTGCGCCTGTCGCGCGTGCCAAATGCGCTCGGCAGCTGGCGAAGCAGACGCGTCGCGTCTCCGGCCTGGACCTTCGTCGTTGCACTCATTCTCGCGGTTGTGGCCTTACCCATCGCCACTATACTGCTCCTTGCCGTCACGCCCTCAGAGAACATCTGGCCCCATCTCGTCCGCACGGTCCTGCCTGGTTCGGTTTCCCGCACCCTCTTTCTTGCCGGCGGCGTCGCTGCGATTGCCTTTGCCGTAGGCACTGGCGCAGCGTGGCTCGTCACGATGTACCGCTTTCCTGGCCGGGGGATACTCGACCAGCTCCTCGTGCTCCCGCTGGCCGTGCCGACCTATATTGTCGCTTACTGCTATGTTGAGCTTTTTGACTATGCTGGGCCGGTACAGAGTGAGCTGAGATACCTCTTCGGTTGGACGAGACCGACGGAATACTGGTTTCCCCAAGTCCGCTCGCTTGGCGGCGCCATCTTCATGATGTCTGCAGTGCTTTACCCTTACGTCTACCTCACCGCGCGGGCGAGCTTCGCCCAGCAATCTGTCTGCGCACTAGAGGTTGCGCGGACGTTGGGACGCTCACCACTTGGCGCGTTCTTGGAAGTTGCCCTGCCGCTTGCGCGTCCTGCGATCGCTGCCGGCGTCGCCCTTGTCGTCATGGAATGCCTTAATGACTTGGGCGCGGTACAGTATCTCGGCGTACAAACGCTATCCGCAAGCATTTATGCCACCTGGGTGCAACGATCGAACCTTGGCGGAGCCGCCCAACTCGCTGCCGTCATGCTGATCTTTGTTGCCGCGCTTCTCGCCGTCGAGCGCAGGACGCGCGCGGGAGGACGTGTGCATCACACCACGGGTCGCTATCGCGCCATTCCCTTCCACGATCTCGAAGGTTGGAAAGGCCTCGCGGCCGGGGTACTTTTGGCCCTTCCCTTCGCCGTTGGCTTCATCGTGCCTCTATTGGTGCTCGCGCACAATGCTGTGACGCATGCATCGAGTGTCGCCGGTAGCGCTTACCTTTCGGCTGCACGCAACAGCCTGCTCCTTGCGAGCATTGCAGGTCTCTTGGCGGTCACCATCGCCTTGATGCTCGGCTATGCACGACGCGTGGCCGGCAATGGATTTATTCGCCCTACAGTGAGGCTGGCGGGCCTTGGATATGCGATCCCGGGAACAGTTCTTGCGATTGGCCTTCTCATTCCGCTGGCCGGCATCGACAACGCCATAGATGCGTTTTCGCGCGATACATTCGGTTTCTCGACGGGCCTCTTGCTATCCGGCTCGCTCGTCGCGATCACGATCGCCTATGTCATTCGCTTTCTTGCGGTCGCGTTGGGCCAGATTGATGGCGGGCTGGAACGCATTTCCCCCAGTCTGGACGCGGCTTCGCGCACGCTCGGCGAAAGTGCACTGTCGACTTTGTGGCGCGTGCACCTTCCTCTTCTGCTGCCGCCGCTTGGCGCTGCTGCTTTGCTCGTCTTTGTGGATTGCATGAAGGAGCTGCCTGCTACGTTGCTGTTGCGCCCCTTCAACTTCGAGACGCTCGCAACGCACGTTTATGGATTGGCATCCATAGAACAATTGGAGCAGGCCGCCCCCGGGGCACTCACGATCGTACTCGTTGGCCTAGTCCCCGTGCTCTTGCTGCACAGGGCCATTGCTGGAGGGCGACCCGGAAGTCGCTCCAATGAAACGAGTCTCGTCAAACTTCGTTTCAGATAACCTCGTCCTCATCTTCCTCTTCGACCCAAAAGGACTCTTCTGCCTCGTCCAGCTCCGGTGACGACGCCGACGTGCCGACGTCCACTTCCGCCAACCCACATTGAAAAGGTCATCACCCGTGTTCACGATCGACAGCATCGTTCGTCCAATGATGATCCCCAGACGGGTCGATCAAACTACCACCGCAATATCGTCGAACGGATTGGCGACATGGCCGATCAACTCAACGGCACAGATACGTTAGGACATATGCAACACCCCGCCTTCAGGCGATCGAACCCAGCTGGAGGCATTGTTGAGTATCGGCAGTAGATCTCAGCTGGCTGCGCAAGATGATGTCGAATTTGCGGCAACCTGCCATGGTTTGGCTCGCTTTTCGGCCTTTGGAGGTATACATATTGATTCGCGCAAAGTGAGCTTCGCTGCGACATCGCATGCTACGTCGGTTCACGCTTGCACGCTACGAGGGCCACCATTAAGACTGTCAGCGTCAAACACGCACCAATGAAAATCATTGCGCCAACTTCGCCTTGCGACGGGTGGCAGATTGAAATGCGGTCGCGTACGCTCAGACGGCAAGGTCAATGAAGAGCTCCAGGCAAACGCTGCGGCGCTATGTTACGGCGGTAGCAGTCCTCTCGTGCCTGATACTGCTTGTCACCGCTTCGGTTTTCGTCGGCGGACGCGACGACGAGCTTGCCCTCAAGAGCGCCTCCGTATTCGCAGCTTCCAACGACCGCTACGAACTGAGTTCACCGGTCACGTTGCTCGGCGCTCCTGCAATCTTGCTGGAGCGTGGCAAGCTCTCGATACCGCCAGCAAGTGCAGGACTCGCGCGCAGCGGCGAAGTGCTCGCAATGCTGATTACGGGAAAGCGATCGCGCATCGACTTAAACGAAGCCGAATTCGTGGCGGACTTCTCATCCATCGAGGAAACCCCATCAATGGGCATCGCGGGCGCCCTGGCTCCGCTCGTTGCCAACCTGACGGGGCTTCGCTTCGATCTCCTATCCGTGCGCGAGAGCACCATACGCATTAAGATGGGTGATGGCGCGACGCTAAGTCTCTCCGAATTGACGGCCAACGTGACATCCGATCCCGACGGTACCATTCGAGCGGTCGGTTCATTCGTCTTCCGTGGTGAGAAGGTAAGCTTCGACACGACGCTTGGCCCTGATCTTGATGCAGATCAGTATACGCACTTGATCAAAGTTTCCGTTGAGAGCCCGTTGTTGGCCGCGCGCCTCGGCGGACGATTCACCGCTGGCGCCAACCCACGTCTGCTGTCTCAGCAAGCCGAACTCGATATCCCCAAGCTCCGTGAAGCTACGCGATGGCTGGGCGCCAACTGGCCTCGGGGCCCGAACTTGGAAGATTTTCATGCGTCCGGACAACTCGAATGGGTGCGTGGTACGCTTGCGTTACAGGACGCAACGATACGAATGGACGGTAACGAGGCAGCCGGAACGCTTTCAGTGAATTTCCGCAAGGAACGGCCGGCAATCGATGGGACACTCGGTCTCGCGATTTTTGACCTATCCCCATACTTCGAAACATTCCAGAACCGGCAAGTCGTATCGAATTCCGACCTGCTCTCCGTCATCAGCAAGGCCAGCGGCTTCGATTTTCCGTTGATTAAGACGGTAGATGCCGATCTTCGACTCTCCGCCAACAAGGTTATCGCACCAGGGCTGATGTTCGGCCGAAGCGCCGCCACTGTTTCTCTCAAGAACGGGAAGATGCTAGCTGACATCGCCGAGCTTGAAATCACCGAGGGCATGCGCGGTGAGGGACAATTGCGCATCGACGTCAGCGGCAATGTTCCAACCTACGACATCCGCGGGAAGCTTGAGGCGCTCGATATTGGCCGCGCTGCTGAGGCCGTCTTTGGCCATGCCACCGTGCAAGGTGTGGGTGACGCGACGATCGATATCTCAGCTAAGGGCGACACAGGCGATAGCATTCTTAAATCTCTCGACGGCAAACTTTGTGTGACGCTTGAAAATGGCGGGCGGCTTGGAATTGACATTGATCAGCTCGCTGCCGCCGCCAAAATGCCCGAAGCGCTCAGCGCCTGGAACGAAGTCAGCAGCAGTGCGATGCCCGTTGACCATTTGGACGCAAGTTTTGAGCTGACAAACGGCGTTATTCGAACCGAGAACGCGCAGGCGACATCTGGTGAGCGAGCCGTGGCCGCGGAAGGGGCGATCAATCTTCCGGAACGCGCCTTCGACTTGAGTGTGGTGATCGGCGAGAAACCGGCAGTTGATGCAGCCGAAGGGACAAAACCCGAGCCACGTGAAATCATCGACATGCGCGGGCCTTGGACGGGTCCAAAGCTGCAACCGGCTCTGGTGTCGCACTCAGACCCACAGCCGTATCCACATGGCGCCCCTTAGGCAGTGTGCGGGACACAAAGTGCCTCCTCCTCAGACCATGCTTTCAATTTTTTCTGCGGCAACCGATCGCTGGTCGGCACTCATATGCAGACCGCACTTCGTGCGCCGCCAGAGCACATCCTCTGCGGACTGAGCCCATTCGTTGTCAATCAAATAGGCAACCTCTCGCTCGGACAGACCACCACCCAGGTCGGCGCCCAGATCTCGATGGTTCTGTGCGTCCCCCAAGACTTCATCGACGAGCGTTCCATACCGGCGCGCAAGACGGCGCAAAAAGGGTCGATCGAACGCCGGACGGCCATCGCATAAGTGCGTCAAGAATTCGTCGAAGCCCCCTTCACCGACATCTCCGCCGGGCAATGGTGCGTCCGCTGTCCATGCTGGTCGCATCGGCGGCAAATGCGGTGCAAGTTTGGACAGTGCGGCTTCGGCCAAACGCCGATAGGTCGTCAGCTTGCCTCCAAGGACCGTCAACAGCGGCGGCACACCCGAACCGGCTGATAATTCGAGCTGGTAGTCACGCGTGACGGACGACAGACTCTTGCCGCCGTCATCGTAGAGTGGGCGCACGCCTGCATAGGACCAGACAATATCACTGCGCCCCAACGGCTCCACAAAGTACCGGTTGGCAATGTCGAGCAGATAGTCTTCTTCCACCTGATCGATTGCCACGTGGGCGGGATCGCCGTCAAACGCGACGTCCGTCGTCCCAATCAGGGTGAACTGTTCTTCAAAGGGAAGCGCAAACACAACACGTCCGTCCGGGCTCTGGCACAGGTACGCATCATGAGCGCCAACAATGCGCGGCACGACAATGTGACTACCTTTAACAAGCCTTATCGGTTCATTCCTCGGTGCACCGTCCCCTGCGGCCTCGTTGGCCACCTCTCGAACCCAAGGACCGGCCGCATTGACCACCGCCCGAGCGCGAATGTCCCATGTCCCCTTCTGGCTCTTGAGCCCGACGCGCCATGCGCCATCCTCAGCTATGATTTTCTCGACGCGGGTCCGTGTCATGATCACAGCGCCATTGTCTGCAGCCGCACGAGCATTCAGAATGACAAGGCGGGCATCGTCGACCCAGCAGTCCCAATATGCGAATCCGTTCGCGAATTCTGGGCGAAGCGGCAAGCCTGCCGCGTCGTTCGAGAGTTTAAGCGCTGTCGAGCCCGGCATGTGCCTACGGCGCCCAAGATAATCATAGAGAAACAGCCCAAGCCGCAAGAGCAGCCGCGGGCGCCCTCCCGGTGCCTGAGGCAGCACAAAACGCAGCGGCCAAACAATGTGCGGGGCTTTGGCGAGGAGCACTTCGCGCTCACGTAGAGCTATTCGCACGAGACGGAACTCGCCCTGCTCTAGATAGCGTAAGCCACCATGAATGAGCTTTGAGCTACGCGAGGACGTTCCCGCACCCAGGTCGTCCATCTCGGCGAGAAGAACCGCTAACCCGCGTCCTGCAGCATCGGCGGCAATACCAACGCCATTTATGCCACCGCCGACGACGACAAGATCATAGTCCATGGAGTGCTTCTAACAGTAGGCAGAGTTTTTGGTGGTAGCGGCGCCGACAAACGCCCACAACGAACGCTAGCATGCAAATTCCAACATGCGCGCATTCATCAGGTCTCTTTCGGGGATCGTAAGGAAGTAAGCAGTGAAACGAAGACCAAGACGATCAACCCCACTGGAATCGCAAACAAAGCTGCTGCTAGATTGCTGACGCCCCACCAGTTGGCAATCTCGCGCGCATGATTGTTTAGAGCGAGCCAGGCGGTCTCCTTTTCCGGTCCGGGAGGGGCCACCATCCATGACTGCTTCAATTCGTTGAGTGACTCCGTGCCCATCGACCCGACATTCGACAGAAAACCCCAAGTCTCCACAAAACTCACGGCAAAGTAGTGGGTCGCGACGATGTAGTAGAGGCAAACACCAAAGCCTGTCAGCATCGCCGCTCCCGCGCCCCTCGCGCTGGCGCGCTTCCACCAGAGCCCCGCAACAAGTGCTGGAAACAATCCGGCGGCCGCCAGCGTAAAGGCCCAGGTTGTTGTCGTCAGAATACTGGCCGGCCGTGTCGTTGCGGCCCATGCTGCGAGGGCGACAACGGCGAGCACCGCGGTATAAGACAGCAGCTTTGTGGGTGTTGGCGTCGTTGCATCATTGCCGGGAATACCGAATTGGCCGAGTCCGAGCGCGCCCACAATCGTGCGCAATGGCCCAACTGCCGTTGCTAACGCAATCGCTATCCCTGACGTGGCAAGTAGTCCGAAAACCCAGTGGCCAAGACCCGCCATCTCAGGGAGCATCAACACAATCGAATCCGGACTGAGCGTGATGTCCTGAAGCCGAAGCGCGCTCGTCGGATCGTTTATACTGGAACAGGAGCCCACAATCGCAGTAGCGTCGCTCGCCGGCCGGCCGCAGATCTCGAAAAGCCCCAACTTGCCGTACGTGAACACCCAAGAAGGCAGATCAACCAGCTCCGCCCCACCCCCTATCAACTTGTAGAGTTCGAGTTTGGCAAACGTGGCATAGATTGGAGCAGCGCTTAGGAGGACAGCCGCGAATACCAAACCCCACACAGTAGCGCGGCGCGCATCTCTCACCGGACCAACAATGCCGTGACCTGTTAACAGGCTCGGCAGCGATGCCATTCCCGCTGCCAAGCCCAGTACGATTCCCGCAAAACTCAACGGACCGAAAGACAGGAACGACGTGAACGTCGGCTTCAACGTCACCGGATCGGCGAGTTGATTCTCAAGCAGCGCTTCCTCAAGCCCCTGCACTTGCCACAACGCGTTCGTATAGGCGAGTTGCGGCAAGGGAGTGCCGTATCGCTGTGCCGAAATTTCTACGAGCGGAAAAAGAAAGGCAGCAAGCAGCAACAAATACAAGATGCTGCGCAGCCACGGCGTACCAGCGGTACTGTTGAGAAGAAAACAAACGGCGAGTACGCCAGCGGACAGGTACACGGCAATCGCGAAGGGCAACCCGAGCAACCGCGCACCGATTAGGCCCGCCCCCATCAACTGCGCCACTAGCAAGACGGCCATCGACACCATCACGATAACGATGCAGCAAATGCGCGGCGCCCAACCGCCATAGAGTTCAGAAAAGATACCGGTCATGGAGCGCGTACCCAGCTTCGGCAAGCGCGGCACAACGAGAAGCTGAAGCAGGAGATACCCGCTAGCAAGCCCGAGCACGAACGCAAGACCGTCGTCGCCCAGCGCAAAAATGGCTCCTGCCACCCCCAAGAAAAAAGTCACGGAAATCGTGTCGGCACTGAGCGCCAGTCCCCTGAAGATGGGCGGTGCACTCAGGTCGGCGGTTTTCGGCGCAGCCTGCTCAAGCGTTTGCGACAAGAAAGCAATCACAAGCGCTGCTCCGGCGCCGAGCACGTAAAAGCTCTCGCTGAGGAATGCCACAGACGCGCCGAGCTTTTCAAAAATCATGATGATCAGCAACGCTGCGCCGAGAAAGCAGACAAACATCCACAACATCGTTGCGAGACTGGCTTGTACGGCACTTCTCGGACCCCGGATTTCAAGCGCCATGCGTCTGCGGCCTCATTTCCCCGAACCCTGGCGGGCATCAAACCTGCCTTGCCAGAGCGCTGAAATAATCGCGATCAGAATGAGAGCAATCAGTATTCCTACGGCGTTCATAAAGTAGCCGAGCGGAAACTTGAAGATTTCGAATGCATTCAGAGTCTGAACAAATTGGGGGACAACGAACACAAGCACGCCCCACAGCGCAAGCGTGAATATGGGGAAACGGCGCCCGCCCAGTTTGGGTTCGGTGCCGTCAGAATCGGCTGAACCAGCACTCACCGTTCTCCTCCCTCTTCTCAGCGGACGGCCTACGGGCGGCAGTCGCGTTGCTTCAAGAGTATTGCCGATCGGCATGAAAAAGGCGGGGCGATACGTTGGGCATCTCCCCGCCGCGTCTAGCTCCCTAGACTTGGACCATGCTTTTTTTTCAAGGCCGCGGATCGGTCCGCGATTCGTCGGCGGACGCACAATGTGCGAGAGGCAACGAGGCGTCAAGCGCAGTTGTGTCCCCAATGTTGATGCAGTGCAGCGATCTTTTTTGGCCCTGCAGACCGTGTGCTGTCATCGCGCCAATTTTACTTTCTCACGAGACGGTCGGCCTGCACTCCTCGTCGTCCGGTAGGGGATCGCAACCGCGGTTTGCAACGCAAATCTCGAGCGCACGCTTAACAGTCGGCGAGTAGATTCCATCGATGCGGCCACCATACAGGCCCTGCGAACGCAACCCGCACTGGTAGAGTCTGACGATACGCCTCCCGCCATAGCGTATGGCGAGCTCATAATCGGAAAGGGCCGCGGAGACGTCGCCGAGGGCTTGCCGGATGTGAGCTCTGGTGTCGAGCACGTACGGTGTCGGGGGCCCAAGCTCCAGGGCACGCGCGACGTCGTGCTTACCTTCAGCCGAACGTCCAAGCTTGAAGTACGTCCAGGCCCGGTTGTTCAGCGTGACCGGAGAATCCGGTGCAATGCGGATCGCTTCGTCGTAGTCACCGAGCGCGCGCTCGAACTCACCTTTGACAGAGTAGGCAAGCGCCCGCAGGCCCAATGCCATGCTGCGCTGCTTGGCCGGTAGGTCCGGTCGCTCAATCAGCTCCGAGCAGCCGGTGATCCGCAGCTCGTTATTTGTGCTCAGGCAATCGAGGAGCGGGTCGCCGGCAATAGCAACGACACCAGACAGACCAACGGCTCCGACCGCTAGGACCCCTGCAACGGCTTTGAACACCACAATCCCGCTCCTCGTTGCGCCGTTATCACTCCGTCGAACTGCGTCTCGCAGTCTCGGGCCGAATTGCGTGCAAGCCCCATCCGGTGTCCACTATAACCCTGTCAGCCCTACTTCGGCAGCACCAAGACCCAAGAACCGGCACTTAACACCTTGCTGCTTAGACTTGTGCTAGTCTTTGGCCCGCATCCCGGAAGTCACGAGAGCCAGCGTTCCACGTGAAGCAGAAGCAAATTCTCCTTATTATTGGTGGTGGGATCGCGGCCTACAAATGCCTCGATCTGATCCGCCGCCTGCGCGAGCGGGGCTTAGCCGTGCGCACCGTCATGACCCGCTCAGCGACCGAGTTCATCACGCCGCTTTCGGTTGGCGCGCTCACGAACGATCGCGTCTTCACAGACCTATTCGATCTGAACGACGAGCGTGAAATCGGACACATCCGTCTTTCCCGTGAAGCTGACCTTCTCGTTGTCGCCCCGGCAACGGCGAACCTCCTCGCCAAGATGGCCGGCGGCCACGCTGATGATCTCGCCAGCACGGTGCTCATGGCGACGGATAAGCCGGTGCTCGTCGCTCCGGCCATGAACCCGCGCATGTGGTTGCACCCCGCGACCCAGCGCAACGTGGCTCGTTTGGAAACCGACGGCGTTCACCTGGTCGGGCCGGAAATCGGCGAGATGGCCGAACGGGACGAGGTAGGGCCGGGACGGCTCGCTGAGGTGCCGGAGATCGTAACGGCGATTGAGCGGCTCCTTGCCTCCCAGGACACCCCCCCGGGCGGCTCACGCATCGACGCGCTCAACAAGCTTCTCTCATCCTCGGGCACCGGCTTGGAGGCTTCGCTGGCGGGCCGCCACGTTCTCGTGACCAGCGGACCAACCCACGAGCCGATTGATCCCGTGCGCTATATCGCCAACCGATCCTCCGGCAAACAAGGGCACGCAATCGCCAAGGCGGCACTTCGCTTGGGTGCCCGCGTGACGCTGGTTACCGGACCGGTGTCGCTGCCTGACCCCCCTGGACTGACGACCATCCACGTGGAGACCGCCCGAGAGATGCTCGATGCGGTGCAAAAGAGCCTTCCCTGCGATATCGGCATTTTCGCCGCCGCGGTTGCCGATTGGCGCCCCGCAGCCGTACCGAACAAGAAGATCAAGAAAAAGGGGGAGGCAGAACGCACACTCAGGCTCATCGAGAACCCGGACATCCTCGCAACAATCGCCGGCTCGAAGTCAAAGCGGCCGACGCTCGTTGTCGGCTTTGCGGCTGAGACCGCCAATGTGGTCGAATATGCCAGGAAGAAGCATAAGACAAAGCGTGCCGACTGGATCGTCGCCAATGATGTCTCGACTGAAAACGGCATTTTCGGCGGCGACTACAACAGCGTTCACCTGGTAATGGGCAAGCGCGTTGAGGATTGGCCTCGTATGAGCAAGGAAGAGGTCGCTGATCGACTCATGGCAAGCGCCGCCAAGCATCTCGCGCGCATCACGTCGGGCGCCGAATGACGGGCGCGCGGACAGCGGGCCGCATGCGTGTGCGTATCATCCAGCTCGATCATGCCCAAGGACTACCCCTGCCCCAGTATCAGTCGAAGGGCGCTGCCGGGCTCGATCTCCTCGCCGCTATCAATACACAATCGCCGGTGACGCTTGCTCCCGGCGCCCGCGCACTGATCCCGACAGGGCTCGTACTTGAGATCCCGGCTGGATACGAAGCGCAGGTGCGTCCGCGTTCAGGTCTTGCCTTGAACTATGGCATCACGGTTCTCAATAGCCCCGGCACGATCGACAGCGACTACCGCGGTGAAGTGGGTGTCGTCCTGGCAAACCTTGGTCATGCCGCATACGAAATTCGCAGGGGCGATCGCATCGCCCAGCTGGTGTTTTCGCCCGTCGCGCACGCTAGTCTGGTTGCGGCGAAGTTGGTCTCCAGTACGTCGCGGGGTGCCGGTGGCTTTGGTTCGACAGGAACTTCAGCAGCCACGCGAAGCAAGTCTTCAGCGACAACCTCCAAAAAAAAGAAATCCGTACCAGCAAAACCGGCTGCCGCGAAAACATCAGCGCGCCGTGGTGCGAGCCGTAAGAAATGACGCGTCAATCAGCTTCGAAGCGATAAATTTCTTGTGCCCAAGTTTCCCTTGAAATTGGAGTGGTTTGCAGCCAAAAGCCACTCTCAAGTTTGTGCGCGAGACGGGGCGGGCAACTGAAGGCAGGTCAATATGAACGATACTCCCGAGATCAAGACGCTGGCAGCCACTCAATCTTGGGGCCGCGGCAAGGTTTACGACTCGATCGCGGAGACCATTGGACACACGCCCCTCGTGCGTCTGTCGAGGATCATGGAAGCGGCCAAGACCGACGCCGACATCCTAATGAAGCTGGAATTCTTCAATCCGCTCTCATCGGTGAAAGACCGCATTGGCGTCGCCATGATTGATGTGCTCGAGGCTCAGGGCCGTATTACGCCGGGCAAGACGGTTCTTGTTGAGCCGACCTCGGGAAACACCGGTATAGGTCTTGCGTTCGTTGCTGCCGCGCGCGGCTATCGGCTTATCCTCGTCATGCCCGAGTCGATGTCGATTGAGCGGCGCAAAATCCTCACACATCTTGGTGCAGAGCTGGAACTGACACCTGCAGCAGGCGGCATGCCCGTCGCTGTGGAGCGCGCAACCGAGCTTGCAAAAACGATTCCCGATGCGGTTATCCCCGGACAATTCGAAAATCCTGCAAACCCCCTTGTCCATGAGAAGACAACGGCAGAAGAAATCTGGAACGATACCGATGGCAAGGTTGATGTTCTCGTCATCGGCGTGGGCACAGGTGGTACGTTGACGGGCTGTGGGCGAAATCTCAAGGCACGCAAACCCGACCTCAAGATCATCGCAGTCGAGCCTTCGACGAGTCCTGTTCTGTCGGGACAGCCGCGCGGTCCGCATAAGATTCAAGGGATCGGCGCCGGCTTCATTCCTGTGATTCTCGATACGAGCTTCATCGACGAAATCGTCACTGTCTCGAGCGACATGGCATTCGACGTCTCGCGCATGCTGGCACGGGTCGAAGGTATCCCCGGTGGCATTTCCACGGGCGCCAACCTGGCCGCAACGCTCAGCGTTGCCGAACGCCCGGAGATGGCTGGCAAGACGATCGTGACGTTCGCCCCGTCCTCTGCGGAGCGTTATTTCACAAGCGATTTGTTCATCAATCCGGACGCCCAGCCTTCGGACTAACCAGCTCCACACCGCTTCTGGACGTAGTACGCTAAGGGAATGTATCCTGCGGCAAATGCAGGAAAAAGCACTCCCCGCCCTCACTGCCGAAGAGATTGAGCGCTACAAGCGTCACCTCGTCCTGAAAGAGGTTGGCGGTCAGGGACAGAAAAAGCTCAGGGCCGCTCGCGTTCTCGTTGTCGGCGCGGGCGGCCTGGGCTCTCCGCTATTGATGTACCTTGCTGCCGCCGGCGTGGGCACGATTGGCATCATCGACCACGACCGGGTCACGCTCGACAACCTCCAGCGTCAGATCGTGCACGACACAGACAGCGTCAGTGCCGCGAAGGTGACCAGCGCCGCCAAAACGCTTATGCGGATCAATCCAAACGTGAACGTCGAAACGACGGATGCCCGGCTTGAGGCCGCAAACGCGCTCGATATCATTTCAGAATATGACATCGTTGCCGACGGGTCTGACAATGCGGCCACGCGCTATCTTGCTAGCGACGCCTGCTACTTCGCCAAGCGGACTCTGGTCTTTGGAGCGGTCGGGCCATTCGATGGCTACGTCTCAACTTTCAAGCCATACCAAACAGCCCCTGATGGCACACCTTACCCGACGTACCGCTGTCTCTTTCCTGAGGCGCCGCCGCCGGGAAGCCTAGCAAGTTGCGAGGAAGTCGGCGTTATGGGGTCTATCGTTGGCGTTGTTGGAACGTTGCAAGCAACCGAGGTTCTGAAAGAAATACTCGGCATCGGCGAGAGCCTAGCTGGTCGGCTCTTGATCTACGATGCCCTTTCAGCGCGCTTTGAATCGCTCAACGTTGCCTGGGATCCTGAGAATCCCCTCTCCGGCCGCACACCGACCATCACGGATCTGTCTATTCACGAGGCGGCCGGGCAACAGCCATCGTCGACGCCAACAAGCTAAATTTCGCAAGCATGTGGCTACAGCATTGCCTGGTGAACGCGATCGGGCGGCGCGTGACCATCAAGAAACGCCTTGATATTGATGATCACCTTCTCACCCATGTCGATGCGGCCCTCGATCGTCGCCGAACTCATGTGCGGCAACGCGACAACCCGTTCCGAGTTCAAGATCTTAGGATTCACCGCCGGCTCGTGTTCGAAGACGTCGAGACCCGCGCCCGCAATGGCGCCAGCCTCGATCAGGCGTGCAAGCTCGTTCTCGTCAATAATTTCGCCGCGCGCGGTGTTGACGATGTAGGCGGTGGGCTTCAACAGCCTCAGCCGGCGCGCCGACAACAGGTGATAGGTCCCTGGCGTGTGCGGGCAGTTGACGGATACGATATCAACCCGAGTCAGCATCTGATCGAGACTTTCCCAGTAGGTCGCCTCAAGCTCGCTCTCGAGGTCCTGCGAAACGCGACGCCGGTTGTGATAATGGATCTGAAGACCGAACGCCTTAGCTCGGCGCGCGACTGCCCGCCCGATACGGCCCATACCTATAATGCCGAGCCGCTTGCCAAAGATGCGGTGTCCGAGCATCCACGTCGGAGACCAACCTCCCCAATGGTTCTTAACGTCCTTCAGGTAGTCAGCCCCTTCAACCAACCTGCGCGGCACCGCCAAAATGAGCGCCATGGTCATGTCGGCGGTGTCTTCCGTCAGTACTCCTGGGGTATTCGTTATGGTGATCCCGCGATTGCGTGCGGTATCCAAATCGACATTGTCGACGCCGGTTCCGAAATTGGCGATTAGCCGCAGTTGAGGACCCGCTTGCGAAATCACCGGCCGATCGATGCGATCGGTAACGGTGGGCACCAGCACGTCTGCGATTTTGAGCGCTTCAATGATTTGCGCCTGCGTCATCGGCGAATCATCGACATTGAGGCGGGCGTCAAAGAGCTCACGCATCCGGGTCTCGACGACATCGGGAAGCTTGCGCGTGACAATGACGATGGGCTTCTTGGCGTTTTGCGGCATAGGGGGGATTCCGGGTACGGCCTCATTCGTGACGCTCAGGGGCTGGCCTGGCCGCGAAGCCAGATCTGCCACTTGCGCGTTAGTGTTAGTGTCTAACAGATGGCCATTGGGATGACAAAGTGGCGGTTAGGCTGCGCCACATGGGGCAATCTGGCACCCCATTTCAGCAATCGAAAGCTAGAGGCTTGTCTGGAACACCGAATCTTGATTTGCGTGCCACGAGCGCTAAGGAAGGCCAATGCAGTTTAGGACGAGGAGAGATCGACGTTGCAGCGCACCAGCAGCGCTGCTCCTCTTGACAGCGTTCGCGGTCGCAGCAACCGCGGCCGGTGCTCAGACCGGTACGCAGAAGTTCCCCGGCGGTAGCGGCTTGCCAGTACCGCGCTATGTCAGCATCAAGTCCGATCGCGTGAACATGCGCAAGGGGCCCGGGACCGACTACCCAACAGCGTGGGTTTACCGGCGCGCAGGTCTGCCGCTCGAAGTCATCAAGGAATTCGAGGGCTGGCGGCAGGTTCGTGATGCGCAAGGCGCCACCGGGTGGGTCATCCAGTCGTTCTTGTCTGGCCGGCGCACCGCACTGGTACTACCCTGGGAAATCAAGAAGGACACACCCGCACCACAAGTTTCGTTACGCGATGATGACAGTTCGCGTGCGCGGCCCGTCGCCATGATCGAGGCCGGAGTGATCGCCAACATTGCGACATGCGACGGCCGTTGGTGCCGTGTCAGCATCGGGAATTTTCGCGGATACATTGAGCAAAAAAAGCTTTGGGGCGTTTACGACGGCGAGATCATCGACTAGGGCCGCGTCACTTGCTCTTAGGAACGAGCCGCACCACAACGTCGATATGCTTGATCTCCATACCTTCTGGCGGCTGAGGCACTCCGCCAACCCGAATTGCATCGCCGGGAATGTCTCGAAGCGCGCCCTCGACCTCGACGAAGAAATGATTGTGGTTGGAAGTGTTTGTATCGAAATAGGCTTTCGCACCGTTGATCGCGAGTTCACGCAGGAGCCCGGCTCGCTTGAACTGATGCAGTGTGTTGTAGACGGTCGCCAGCGAGACGTGGTGGCCCACCCCAACGGCCTCTGCATGCAAGAGCTCGGCAGTCACATGCCGGTCTCCGCCCTCGAACAAGAGTGCGCCCAGCGCCAGCCGCTGGCGCGTCGGTCGCAGCCCGGCCTCTCGCAAAAGCTGTGCAATGCTCCGGAGGGGCCTATTTGCCGACTGTCCTGTGGATGCTGTATCCGTCATAGGGGCCCGAAAATGTGCACCAATCCTAAAGTTGATGACTTCTGCATAGTATAGGGTTGCAAGTAGTGGCCCGCAACTCAGTGGCAAGCCCCGGCTTCAAGGGCAGATCGTCGCTTGACGGGCGGGCTCTTTACCTTTTGAAGGGCATTCGAGTGTGTTAGGAAACCGGCGGCCAGGGCTTGGGCGCCGGGTGAAGTCTTGTTTTGATGGGGAGTTTGAACGCGCGATCATGCCAGAACGCCGTACGAGCTATGAGTACGACGATCTAATCTCCTGCGGGCACGGTGAGTTATTCGGCCCCGGCAACGCGCAATTGCCGTTGCCACCGATGCTCATGTTCGACCGGATCTCTTCGATTTCTGAGACCGACGGCACGCATGGGAAAGGTCAAGTGGTCGCGGAGCTAAAAGTCGCCGGCAACAGCCAGGTCGACTGGTTCTTCAAATGCCATTTCGATGGGGACCCGGTCATGCCAGGCTGTCTTGGCCTTGATGCGCTTTGGCAGCTCACCGGATTCTTCCTCGGCTGGCTCGGCGCACCAGGACGTGGGCGAGCGCTTGGCGTAGGCGAAGTGAAGTTTACAGGCATGGTCGTGCCCAGCGTGAGCAAGATCGAATACATCGTCGACCTCAAGCGGGTTATCTTGCGAAGGCTGAAACTGGCCATCGCTGACGGTGTCATGAAAGCCGACGGGCAGGTCATCTACACCGCCAACGATTTGCGCGTGGGGCTCTTCGACGCCGAAGAAGCGCCGGCTGGGCTCAGTCCTTGATTTAAAGGTGGTTTCGTGCACGCTTCCGCGTCAATCGGCGCAGATGCGGAGCTAGAGGCCTTCGGGCGTCGGGCAAAAAGGATTACCTGATGAGACGTGTGGTCGTCACCGGAATGGGCGTTGTTTCCTCGATCGGAAACAACTGCCAAGAGGTGCTCGCCTCACTCCGCGAAGCAAAATCAGGCGTCGTACGTGCGGAAAAATACGCTGAGCTCGGTTTCCGTTGCCAAGTTCACGGTGCACCACAATTCGACTGGCAGCCTCAAGTTCCGCGCAAGGCCAAGCGCTTCATGGAAGCCGGTGTTGGCTGGAATTATGTGGCCATGGATCAGGCGATCCGAGATGCCGGCCTTGAGGAGACGGACGTCGTCAATGAACGTACGGGCATAATCCTGGGCTCCGGTGGACCCTCAACACATGCCATTGTTGCCGCGGCCGACACCGCCCGGAACAGAGACCCGCGCAAGATTGGGCCATTCGAGGTTCCCAAGGCGATGTGTTCGGGTCCCTCAGCCGCCCTCGCCACGAGCTTCAAGATCAAAGGCGTGAACTATTCGATCTCCTCGGCCTGCTCCACGTCTGCCCACTGCATCGGCAATGCGTCGGAGCTCATTCAATGGGGCAAACAGGACGTCATCTTTGCGGGCGGGTGCGAGGAGCTTGATTGGACGCTCTCAGTTCTCTTCGACGCTATGGGGGCCATGTCCTCGAAGTTCAACGACACGCCCGAGAAGGCGAGCCGGGCATTCGACAAAGACCGGGACGGGTTCGTTATTGCCGGCGGTGCGGGTGTCGTCGTTCTTGAGGAGCTGGAGCACGCCAAGGCTCGTGGGGCAAAGATTTACGCGGAAGTCGCTGGCTACGGCGCCACCTCGGACGGTTTCGACATGGTGGCACCATCCGGAGAAGGCGCGGTCAGGTGCATGCGCGCTGCGCTAAAGGGCCTCGACGGCAACGGGATCGGCGAAAAGATCGGTTACATCAACCCTCATGGCACCGGAACTCCCATCGGCGACCTGCGGGAAATCGAGGCGATCCGGGAAGTTTTCAACGGCGACATACCTAAGATTTCCTCAACGAAATCGCTGAGCGGCCACTCGCTCGGCGCGATCGGCGTCCAGGAGGCAATCTTCTCGCTTCTGATGATGAACAATGGTTTCATTTGCGAGAGCGCCAATATCGATGAGTTGGACCCAGCCTTCGAAGGCGTCCCAATTGTACGTGAACGTCTCGACGACGTTAAGCTTAACTGTGTCATGTCGAATAGCTTCGGTTTTGGGGGGACAAATGCCACCCTCGTGTTCCGAAAGCTGAGCAGTTAAAAGAACTGTCATATTCAGGCGTCATGGAGTGGTGAGTGGCCCCTCCAGGATGTCCCGGTATGAAGCTCTATAAGGTTGGCAGCGGTTGGTTCGATGTTCACGGACACGCACTCGGCACTACGACAGGATTTCCCATGGCTGAGATAGACTTCACAAAACCGGGCCCGTTGATGGCTGGAAAGCGCGGGCTCATCATGGGAGTGGCAAATGACCGCTCCATTGCCTGGGGCATTGCCCGGGTCCTTGCAGGACAAGGTGCCAAGCTCGCCTTCACATATCAGGATGGAGCCTTTGGTCGCCGCGCGCTGCCACTGGCCGAATCGCTGCAATCGGAAATCATCGAGCCCTGCAACGTTCTCGACCTTGAAAGTGTCGACAAGGCCTTCGCCAAGGTCAAAGACGTTTGGGGCAGCCTCGATTTCGTTGTGCACGCGCTGGCTTACTCTGACCCCCGTGAATTGTCCGGCCGATATGTGAACACGACGCGCGACAACTTCACCAATACGATGGTGATCTCTTGTTTCTCTTTCACAGAGATCGCCAAGCGCGCGTTGGAGTTGATGCCGGACGGTGGCTCGCTTCTGACGCTCAGCTACGCCGGCGCGACACGTTCCGTGCCATCATACAACGTCATGGGTGTCGCCAAGGCAGCCCTTGAAGCTTCGGTCCGCTATCTCGCCGCTGATCTCGGCACACAGAACATCCGCGTCAACGCTCTCTCGGCAGGACCTATGCGCACACTGTCGGGCGCAGGCATTTCGGATGCACGCGTTCTTTTCAATTTTCAAAAAGAGAACGCCCCACTACACCGCACCCCAACTCTCAACGAGGTTGGTGGATCCGCACTTTACCTCCTCTCAGATCTGTCCGGTGCTGTGACTGGCGAAGTGCATTTTGTCGACTGCGGCTACAGCACAGTTGCAATGCCGAGCCTTGACACGCTGAAGGCTCACGACCAGGAGGCCACGGCATCTCCTCGCAGCCGGTCGCCGTCCGAGGCAGCCGAGTAATTGCCACAATTAAGTTCTTTTCCGTGACAGCGGACCCAGGTAATGTCCGCCAGCCAACTTGGCTGATACAACCAACGCTCACGGAGGCACGTGATGCACAAGTACAGTTTGTTTTCAGTACTCGCGTTTGGTTTGTTTGTCCTGACGAGCGGGGTTAGCTCGGCAGGCGTTGCAACAAGTGGACTCTCGAAATCGACTGTGGCTCCCCCCGCTGCATCCATCGTGGAAAAGGCGGGATGGTACGGCAGATGCGTGAAGCGCTGCCGCTGGCGCGGATACGGCAAGTATCGCTGCCGCCGCTGGTGCGGTCGCGGTGCCGGCTGGTGGAACGGTCGTCCCTGGTGGTGGTGATGCACGCCTTGCCGTGTATCTGATGGCCGCCACACGACCATGAGGCCCCAGGAAAGAATAGTTGCACCCGGCCGGGATGACCCTCAAATGGTCGTTCGGCCGGGTGTTTTCGCATCTTGACGGCCGTCTGAGAGCATTGCACACACGCGCATGATCGGCATCTTCGACTCCGGCTTGGGCGGCCTCACTGTTCTCAAGGCCCTCGTCGCGCGCTTTCCCCACCTCTCGTTCACCTATCTCGGCGACCACGCCAACGTGCCCTATGGCAATCGCACCTCCGATGAGGTCGTCGATTTCACGCGCCAAGGCGTCGAAGCGTTGTTCGCGCGCGGGTGCAAGCTCGTCATGCTTGGCTGCAATACGGCCACTGCGGTCGCTGCCCGGCGATTGCAGCAGTCCTGGTTACCCGGAACCGAATGGCATGCGCGTGGTCACAACGTGATCGGAATTGTTGCGCCAACGGTGGAGGCCGCCACGCAAACACCCTGGGCGGTCACGTCCCCCCAATACCCGCAAAAGTACAATACCGATGTTGTCGGGGTCTTCGCGACGACACGAACCATTACTTCGGGCGTCTACCTTGAGGAAATCAGCAAGCGCTGTCCCAAGGTCCGGGTCGTACAGCAGGTGTGCGCACACCTGGCTGGCGCCATTGAGCAAGAGGCGCCAGAAAGCGAGCTTGACCGCCTCGTCCGTGAGGGCGTCGAGGGACTTCTCTCGCAGAGCACCGATGCACTGCCGCACCGCGCGATCTTGGGCTGCACCCATTTCTCTCTGGTGGAGGACGTGTTCCGAAAGCACCTGCCGCCCTTTACGCGCTTGCTCTCGCAGCCGGAAGTGGTCGCCGACAGCCTAGAAGACTACCTCTCACGCCATCCCCACTATATCGAGGGCGATCTCGGTCGCAGCCTGACACTGCTGACCACGGGGAGCCCGCAGGAAATCAGCGCCCGCGCGCGCGTCTTTTGGCCGGCGGCGGACACCTTCACGCGTGTCGCCGCCTGATCCCCATCTCAACCTTCGGGAAACCCGAGTTAGCGTTTAGTGTGGTCGCGCGTAACAGGAGTCACGATGGCCACAAAACCCCACGCAGGCGAAGGCGACATCCCAATGCACGAGCACGCGTCTGGCTGCTGCGGGCATCACGCGGCACAGGGCCATCCGTCGGAAAAGCAATTGAAGGACCCGGTCTGCCGCATGACCGTGGACGCTGAGACGGCCAAGCATCGTGCCGAGCACGCAGGACAAACCTATTATTTCTGCTCGGCTGGGTGCCGCACCAAATTCGTCGCCGACCCCGCCCGTTACCTCGAACCGAAAGATGATGCGAAGTCGGACGTTCCAGCCGACGCCATCTACACCTGCCCCATGCACCCGGAGATCCGCCAGGTTGGTCCGGGGGCCTGTCCCATCTGCGGCATGGCTCTGGAGCCGGTGGAATTCGCCGCGGAAAAGGGCCCGAACCTAGAGCTGATCGACATGCAGCGCCGGTTCTGGATCGCTCTGGCGCTTGCCCTTCCAGTCTTTCTGCTGGAGATGGGCGGCCATTTGTTTGGGATGAACCGCTTCGTCTCGCAGACAACCTCCAACTGGATCCAGCTCGTTTTGGCAACGCCGGTCGTCCTCTGGGCCGGTGCGATTTTCTTCGAACGCGCTTGGCAGTCAGTCCTGACGCGCAGCCTCAATATGTTCACGCTAATCGCGCTCGGAACCGGCACGGCTTGGGTCTACAGCGTGATCGCAACTCTCGCCCCTGGGATTTTCCCCGACGCCTTCCGCGCGGCGGACGGCTCGGTCGCCGTCTACTTCGAGGCCGCCGCAGTGATCACCGTTCTCGTTCTCTTGGGTCAGGTCCTTGAGCTTCGTGCACGTGATAGCACCAGCGACGCCATCCGGGCGCTGCTCGATTTGGCACCAAAAACGGCTCGGCTCATGGCAGAGGATGGAACCGAATCTGAGGTTCCGCTCGACGAAGTGACAATCGGCAACCGCCTGCGCGTCCGTCCTGGCGAGAAGGTGCCGGTCGATGCCAAAGTCGTCGACGGGCGCAGCGCCGTCGATGAGTCGATGGTCACCGGCGAGTCCATGCCCGTCACGAAGCAGACCGGCGACGGTGTCATCGGAGGTACGCTCAACCAAAGCGGTAGCCTCACCATCGAGGCTGAGCGGGTCGGCCGTGACACGATGCTGGCGCGCATCGTCGCGCTTGTAGCAGAGGCGCAGCGCAGCCGCGCTCCGATCCAGCGTCTGGCAGATGTGGTTGCGGGATGGTTCGTGCCCACCGTCATAGCGGTTGCGATCGCGGCCTTCGCCGCTTGGGCAATATGGGGGCCCGAGCCGCGCTTTTCTTATGCGCTTGTCGCCGCAGTCGCGGTGCTGATCATCGCCTGCCCCTGTGCCCTCGGTCTCGCGACGCCAATGTCGATTATGGTCGGTGTCGGACGCGGCGCCGCGATGGGCGTTCTGATCAAGAATGCCGAAGCCCTTGAGCGCATGGAAAAGGTCGACACGCTTATCCTCGACAAGACGGGCACGCTTACGGAAGGCCAGCCCGCAGTCACCTCGATCGTCCCAGCTGAGGGCTTCAGCGAAAACGAGCTGTTACGTTTCACCGCAAGCGTCGAGCGCGCCAGTGAACACCCCCTTGCTGCTGCGATTGTCGCGGCAGCCGAGGACCGCAAACTCAACCTCAGCGCTGCTACCCAGTTTGATTCCCCCACCGGCAAGGGTGCGTACGCCACTATTGAGGGCAAGACAGTCGTCATCGGCAACGCGGCGTTCCTGAGCGAGCGAGGCATCAACGTCTCAGAGCTTGCGGAGGCGGCGGAGGCGTTGCGCGCGGAAGGCGCCACAGCAATCTTTGCGGGAGTCGACCGCAGCGCCGCTGGCGTTATAGCGATTGCCGATCCCGTTAAACCGACGACGCCTGATGCGCTCGCGTCCCTTCGAAGTGACGGCTTACGCATCGTAATGCTCACGGGCGACAACCGCACAACAGCCAACGCCATCGCGCGCCGCCTCGGCATCGACGAGGTCGAGGCCGAGGTGCTTCCCGATCAGAAAAGTGCCGTCATTGAAAAACTCAAGCGCGAGGGCCGTGTTGTCGCTATGGCCGGTGATGGTGTCAACGATGCGCCCGCTCTTGCCGCCGCAGATGTGGGCATTGCGATGGGCTCGGGCACCGACGTCGCCATCGAAAGCGCGGGCATAACGCTTCTGAAGGGCGACCTCAACGGAATCGTCCGCGCCCGCCGCCTCTCCGAGGCGACCATGCGCAATATCCGCCAGAATCTGTTCTTCGCCTTCATCTACAATGCCGCGGGCGTGCCGATCGCCGCCGGCGTGCTCTATCCCGCGTTTGGCGTTTTGCTTTCGCCAATTATTGCGGCAGCGGCAATGTCGCTGTCCTCTGTGAGCGTTATTAGCAATGCCTTGCGTCTGCGCTCGGTCAAACTGTGAGACCAACGACCTGCCCGCAGCGCCTCTCCGCGGACCTGAGAGACCAGCCGTGAAACAGCTCAACTGGACCAAGCTCGGCTTTATCGGCGACGGCCTTTTCTTCCTGGCTCTCGCGTTTGGCTTTGCGTTGCAGAGCCCATGGGTGACATGGCTCTGGGATTGGTCGGACGCACCGATGACGTACGTTTTTCTCGCTGCGCTACTGGCATCCTATGGCGCGGGCAGCATGCTGATGGTCTGGCTCGAAGAGTGGGGCGCTGCCATCGGCGGCAGTATCGCGGTCGCGATCGCGTTTGGAGGCTTTGCCATCACCGCTGTGGTGATAATGCTCAGCGATGGTGGGTTCGATCTCGCCGTCCACGCTGCAGTCATGGCGGTGATCGCTATCCTCGCTATCGGAACGGCCTTCACGGGTCTCAACGGTCCCTCTAAGGCTTCGTGCCCGCTTCCCCGCGGCCTGCGCCGTATCTACTTCGTTCTGGCGCCCCTGCTCTTCCTGATTGGCATAGAGCTCATACTGCACTTGCCAGCGATTCTGCCCTGGCCGCTCACCTGGCAGACATCGCTCCTCCTCGGCTGGATCCTGATCGGGTTCGCATTCAACTACGCTTATGTCGCGCTCCGCGGCGATTGGGCCGCCGGTCAGGTGATCCTCTTTGGCTTTTTGGTCTACGACATTGTGATCATCGTGCCGTTTCTGTTGCTCGGCGAGACAATAGAAGGCGAGGATTTTCAGATCAGCTTGGTGATCAATCTAGGCATCGTCATCTTGAGCGCACTGCTGGCGATCTTTTATCTCTTCATCGACCGCACAACCCGTCTCGGCACGCACCAAGACTCAACCGGTAGCTGACAGCTTACGCCGCGGTTCCACCTCGCTAACTCGCTCTTCTTCGAAATCAAGTGAATGCACTTTTGCGCCGCGCTCAGTGATTCGTCCGGCGGAGGCCGAGACCTTCTCCAGTGCTTCCCGAGACCGATCGAAGTTACGCTTCAAATCACTGATCCCCTCTGTAAGCCGCGCTACGTCAACGAGCAACAACCCGACCTCCTTTTGAATGACCCCGGCGTGATCGCGCATTTTAACGTCCTTGATCACAGCCTGCATCGTCTGCACGGCAAGCATCAGTATATTTGGTGCAACGATTACAATGCGTTCGCGATGCGCCCTCTGCACAAGGTCAGAAAACGTCTCGTGCAGGTCCGCGTAGATCGATTCTGACGGCACAAACATCAGCGCCGTGTCCTGCGTCTCTCCGGCAATGAGATACTTGTTTGCGATCTCGTCAATATGGCGCCCGACCGCCACGCGGATCATTTTGGCCGCTGTTTTCTTGTCCTCCGGCGTGACAGCAACGCGCAATGCTTCGAAGCCTTCCAGCGGAAACTTGCTGTCGATGACGACGGGTGCCGGCGTATTGGGAAGGTAGATCAAACAGTCCGGCCGCTTGCCGTTCGACAGTGTGGCTTGAAATTTGAACGTACCGGCGGGCAGCGCGTCGCGGATGATCGTCTCCATGCGGCCCTGACCGAACGCGCCGCGGGCTTGCTTGTTGGCGAGCACACCTTGAAGCGAGAGAACTTCAGAAGACAGATGAGAAAGGCTCCGGCGCGCCTCCTCGATCACCGCCAGACGTTCATTGAGCGCGGTCAAATTTTCCGACGTCCTTCGGCCGGACTCCGCAAGGTTGTCGCCAAGGCGCACACTCGCCAGCTCCAGACTCTGCGTTAGGTAGCGCGAAAATTCATCAAGGCGATGCTCGCCCTGCGCCTCGCGCTGAGCGGTCATTTCGACCATCGTTTTCAAGCTGCCCTCGAGCTCAGCGAGATGCGCCTCGATTCCGGCGTTGCGCCGTGAATGTGCGAACCGCTGGAGCGCGATCACAAGGAGGATCAAGGCGAGCCCACCGGCGAGTAGCCAGGGCAACGGTACCTGCGCGATCCAGGCTGCCGCACTCTCCAACTGCAAGCTTCTTAGAGCCTCGCTCATACTGCGCAGCGATAGCTGATTTAACCTTTAGAAGCCGTTACTGCACATAGATCGCGCCAAACGGAAATGCGTGGGCCTTTGACCGTGCTGTCATGATCTGTTGCTACGACGGATCACCTGTGAAGAAGCCACCCGCCCAACCTTGCACCGGCAACGACGACGGCCTAGGCTTCCTTGAGAGCATATCTCATCGCGCAAGGCGCAAACCTGGGGGAGGGGCGAATGTCCAAATTGAGAGTCACACTGGCGGGCCTGATGGTGGCCGGCCTCGCGATATCATCTGCAACCGCGCAGCTCGCACCAAAGCGGATCGTCCCTATCGGCGGCGACGGCACGATAATCATCGATCTTACCCATCCGCGCGGGACCAACAAATCCGACAACATCTACGAGATTTGCTTCGTCTGGCGTCTCTCCGAGCGCGGCAAGCTGACTTACGTGCGTCTCTATCCGAACAGGAAGGGTCAGATCGAAACAGAGGAGCGTGAAATCACTGTTCCCGGCCAATGCCATGACATCCTTGTCAGGGACAGCGACAAGATCAAAGCCGTGAGTTCCGACGGACCCATCCAAATCTCCTATCGGCTTATCAAATAGTCTTGCGGGCCGCATGTGCTTCCGCCAGGGCTCGTCCGCTCGTCAAGCACTCTGATTTTCAGCGAATGCCTACTGCGCGCGTTGCGCGGTAGGCTACAGTGGTATCGCTGGATGACGACGATAAATGAGGAGACGCACAAACAGAATGATAACTGAATCCGCGCTAGTCGGCCTCGCCGCGGCACTCTTCTCCATCATGAATCCGGTCGGCAATGTCGGCATCTTCGCGAGCCTGACCACGGATCGATCGGCAGCGGAGGCCAGGCAATCCGCGTGGCTCTGCGCGGCCACTGTTGCCATTATTCTGCTGATCGCGACCTGGGCCGGCAAAGAGCTACTGGCGTTCTTTGGCATCACCATCGATGCATTGAGAGCAGCCGGCGGCGTAATTGTCTTTCTGATCGGCCTCAACATGCTCAACAACAACAAAGTCCATCAGCACACACCCGCTGAACATGAAGAGGCCAAGACACGGCCCAAGGTCGGCGTCGTACCACTCGCCATCCCAATCGTCGCTGGACCGGGAACGATGGCAACTGTGCTGGTTGTCGCGCAACAGGATCCGGAAATATTGGACAGGGTTGAGATCAGCGCGGTGGTTCTGGCGCTTGCTCTTCTCGTCGGCATCCTATTCAGTTTTGCAAAACCGATTGCGAATTGGTTGGGTGAATCAGGCATGGGCGTCGTGACACGCGTGATGGGGATGATCCTCGCAACAATCGCCATCGGCATGCTGGCGGACGGACTGAAAGGTATGTTGCCCGGTCTGGCCTAACCCGCCCCTACAGCGATTTGAGATACGCAATGACGTCCTCGCGATCGGTCTGCGAAGGCAGGCCCGGGAAGGTCATATAGGTGCCCGGCGCAAATGTGCTCGGGCTCTTGAGCCACTTGTCCAGGTTCGCCGCGTCCCAATCCTCACCGTCATGCTTTTTTAGAGCCGCCGAGAAGCTGTAGCCCGGTTTGCTCGCGATCTTCGTGCCATAGACGCCATAGAGGTTCGGGCCCACACGGGTGCCGCCACCTTTGTTGAAGCTATGGCATGCGCTGCACTGGGCCTGGGCAATCTTCTTGCCGCGCTCTGCAGCCTCTTCCGCAGCTGATTCCTTGGGAGCGCTCGCTTTTTTGGCGTCGTCCTTGGTCTTATCGAGGGTGCCCTTGGCCGCATCGGCCGTCTTCGCGTCGGCCTTGGGCTGCGACAGCGCAACCCCAAAATAGGCGGCCACTGAACGGCGCCAATCGCGATCCGCGAGCAGATCCTCAACCGAATCTTCGGTGATGCGGGGTGCGTTCTCGACCTTGAACGCGTCGATCGCCAGAGTCGGATTGTCCCACTGGCCCGTGAACTTAACCAGTTGGAACGGCACGACGATCTTGTAGCGATCGAAACCCAGGAACCCGCCCCGATCGACAATCGCATAGAGCGTCTGGCCAGACGTGCTGTCGATGATCAGCCCATCCAAGGTGCCTAGCTCTTGGGCGTAGTCGCTCTGACTGCGCACGACCAGGCCGACGATGTCGTTTGAAATTATGTAGTAGGGCTTCTGAGGCAGCGGATTTGTAGGAGGCGCTGCCGCAGCTGCAGCCGGCGTGCTTGCATCGGCGCCTTTGGTGGCTGTCGCCCCCGCCTTGGACGTATCCTTCGAGGAATCGGCAGCGGTCTTGGTCGCTCCTGCGTCCTTTGTGTCCGCCGATGGTGACGCGCTCGCCGCTGGTGGCACTTGCGACCGCCAAGAGGCCACCATACCGGCCGTCACATCGGGCGCTGACTTGTTGCCCCAGGTCGTGCGCACGTAATTTGCAATGTCGGCCACATCCTGATTGCTCAGCATCGGCGCGAACGATGGCATCGCCAGCAACCCATCCCGCGCTGCGATGCCCTCGAGAACGACAGAAAGAATGTTGTATGGCTCGCTCGCCACGACCGTCGGATTGCCGGCAAGCGGAGGCACCTTGTCCTTCATGCCATCGCCGGTCTTCTGGTGACAGGCGGAACAGTTGGCGTCGTAGAGTTTCTTGGCCCGCTCCTCCACCTTGGGCGTCAGCTCCGCCACTTTGGCTGGCTGCACCACATCTCCTGCTCCGGTATCATCGTTGAGCATAAAGTCTGCGATCGCTTTCAGATCGTTGTCCTTTAGGTTCGATAGGCTTTCGTGCACAACCACTTCCATCGGGCCCAATGGCGTTGAATCATCAGATTTGCCGCCCTTGAAAAACTCAACGAGTTTCGCCTGATCCCACTTGTTGACCTCCTTCAACGCCTTTTCCGTGATGTCGGGCGCATACCAGGTATCGATTTTTGTGCCTTCGAACAGCTCACTGGGAATTGTCGCTCCCATGAGATTGCGCGGCGTATGGCATGCACTGCAGTGAGCGAGGGCTTCGACCAAGTACGCACCTCTATTCCATTCGGCGCTTTTCGACTTGTCCGGCTGGAAGTAGCCCTCATCGAAGAACAAGACGCGCCAAAAGAACATCAACTCACGGATATTAAACGGAAAGCTTAGCCCGTTTTCCTTTCGCGCCTTCTTGATCGGTTTCAGGCTGCGCATGTAGGCCCAAAGCGCTTTGAGGTCGTCCGCCTTGATCTTTGTGAAATCCGGGTAGGGCATGGCCGGATAGAGATAGGCGCCGTCCGCGCGAATTCCGTCGTGGACCGCCCGCTTGAATTGATCATAGGTCCACTTGCCGATGCCCGTTTCGTCGTCCGGCGTGATGTTTGGTGAATAGACTTTTCCGAACGGCGTGTTGAGAGCCAGTCCGCCTGCAAATGCTTCTTTGGGGGCGCCGGTGTGACAGGGCATGCAATCCCCAGCCAACGCGAGGTACTTGCCACGATCAACAAGGCTCGCGTCGACGGGCTCAGCTTTCTTCGTATCGGCAACGGCATGGCAGGCCAAGAGTGCCAGGACCCCGCCGGCAAGACCAATCCGCAGCCGATTGGAAATCATCTTGAAGCCTCGCCGCCATTCCTGAAGATGCCCAAGGGTCACTGTGTTACCAAGCCGTTCGAAAATCAACAGCACCAAACTTTACCGAAGACGTTAGACTGTAGAGGAACTGTCATCTCGAGGGCTTAGGGAAGACCAAAGTCCACGGAATGCTAGCCGGATGCCATCATAGTCGTTTGCCGTGAAAACGAGGATTTGATAGCGTTTTTGATCGTGGTCGTTGGCGTGGCCCGGTCGGCCCGCACTGACGCAGCCGGAGGCTGTGCTCTCGCGAGTAGCAACGATCGGCGGATAGTTAAAGGGGCGAATAGCGCAATGCGAGCAGGCTCCCGGCTTTTGATTGTCGCCGCCATCATATTCGCGACTGCCGTTTCGGCGAACGCGGGCTTTGGCCAACCCACCCCCTGGCAAACCGGTCTCCAAGAAGCCGACACGCCCGTCATGAACGCCATCATCACGTTCAACGACTTCCTTCTCTATCTCATCATCGCCATTGGCGGCACTGTGTTTGCGCTGCTCATCATCTCTATGGTGCGCTTCAACAAGTACGTCCATCCCACGCCGTCCAAACGTACGGGAAACAGGCCGCTTGAAGTGACCTGGACTCTTGTCCCATTCTTTATCGTGCTTGTGATGGTCTTCTTCTCGTTCCGCCTGCTCTATTTCGAGGAGGACGTCCCGAAGGCCGATCTCACGGTGAAGGCAACCGGACATCAGTGGTTCTGGAGCTACAGCTATCCCGAGAGCGGAGACTTCCAATTCGTCTCATCGATGCTCAGTGATCAGGCTCGCAAGCCGGGGCAGCCGCGACTGCTCGCCGTCGACAACGACCTCGTTGTACCCGTGAACAAGGTGATCCGCGTGCAGGTCATTGGTGCCGATGTGATCCATTCATTCGCCGTCCCCTCCTTCGGTATTAAGGTCGACGCCGTACCGGGCCGACTCAACGAGACTTGGTTCATGGCCACGCACGAGGGAATGTACTATGGCCAATGCTCGGAGCTTTGCGGCATGGATCATTCGTTCATGCCGATCGCGATTCGCGTCGTGAGCGAGAAAGACTTCAGCGAATGGCTCGAGTACGCAAAACAGCAATTCGCATCAGGTCCCCCGGCAATACCGGCCAAAGGCACTGCAACAGAGGTGAGAGTCGCAGCTGACTAGCGGCGCATAGCGGCAACGCCGGATGCTCTCGATCGAAGGATCTCAGAATGGCACGAACGGCCACGACGGCTCCCGGCTCAAAGCCTTCAGACGATCGCCTCAAGGGGTGGCGCGGCTACGTCTACTCGACGAACCATAAGGACATCGGAACACTCTATCTGAGCTTTGCGTTGTTCGCGTCGCTTGTCGGCACGTTTCTCTCAATCGCCATGCGCCTCGAGCTGCACGAGCCCGGTCTACAGTTCTTCACCAATCCCCAGTACTACAATGTGTTCGTGACTGCGCACGGCCTGATCATGATCTTCTTCGTGCTCATGCCGGCGCTGATCGGTGGCTTCGGAAACTGGATGGTGCCGATGATGATCGGCGCACCCGACATGGCGTTTCCGCGCCTCAACAACCTTTCCTTCTGGTTCCTGGTCGCGTCGTTCACGCTGCTTATCAATTCTCTTTTCTTTGGCGGAGCCCCCGGATCGGACGGCGCGGGAACGGGCTGGACGATCTACCCGCTGCTATCGACGAAAGGACATCCGGGCCCGTCGGTCGACTTCGTCATCCTGTCGCTCCACCTGGCCGGTGCCTCATCGATCCTGGGCGCGATCAACTTCATTGCCACGATCTTGAACATGCGCGCACCCGGCATGACGATGCACAAAATGCCGCTGTATGTTTGGTCGATATTGATTACGGCTTCTCTACTTGTTCTGGCCCTGCCCGTGCTGGCCGGCGCCGTGACCATGCTGCTCGTTGATCGCAACTTTGGTGCCACCTTCTTCGATCCCCAAGGCGGCGGCGATCCCCTGTTGTTCCAGCACCTATTCTGGTTCTTCGGGCACCCGGAAGTTTACATCATGATCCTGCCCGCCTTCGGGATCATTAGCACCGTCGTTGCCACCTTCTGTGGCAAGCCGATCTTTGGCTATCTCGGCATGGTCTACGCCATGGTGTCGATTGGGTTCATCGGCTTCGTCGTATGGGCGCACCACATGTATACGGTGGGGCTTGCGACCGACACGCAAGCTTACTTTATCGCCGCAAGCCTGACGATCGCGGTGCCGACGGGCATCAAGGTCTTTTCCTGGATTGGTACCATGTGGGGAGGCTCGATTGATTTTCGCACGCCGATGTTGTGGACGATCGGCTTCATATTTTTATTCACGGTCGGCGGTGTCACCGGCGTAGTCCTGGCAAATGCCGGCGTAGACCGCGTGCTGCACGACACCTACTTCGTCGTCGCGCACTTCCACTACGTTCTTTCACTCGGTGCGCTCTTTGCCATCTTCGCCGGCTGGTATTACTGGTTCCCGAAGATGACGGGTTACATGTACTCAGAACTGATCGGGCATATTCATTTCTGGCTCACCTTCATCAGCGTCAACATCCTCTTCTTCCCGCAACATTTCCTTGGCGTCGCGGGAATGCCGCGACGGATCGCCGACTACCCAGACGCCTTCGAGGGTTGGAACTACGTCTCCTCGATCGGGGCATACTTGTCGGCATGCGGCGCACTCGTCTTTTTCTATGGAATGGCGGAGGCCTTCTATCGAAAGCGCCCAGCTCCAGCCAATCCTTGGGGGCCAGGCGCCACGACACTGGAATGGACACTCTCCTCGCCACCACCCTTCCATCAGTTCGAAGTGCAGCCGCGTATCAGCTAGAACATCAATTGAGCCGGTGAGAGACAGCACCCATGACGACGAAAGCCCCTGACATGGCCGAGGCGGAACCCGAGCGCCCTGTCTTTCAGCTCGTCGAGCCAAGCCCCTGGCCGGTCCGAGGTGCGCTCTCGGCACTGTTGCTCGCGGCGGGGCTCATCATCTGGATCTATGGTCTGTTGTGGCCGCCCTGGATGGTCTTCTTCGTCGGAGTCTTTGGTGTTGCGGCCACCATGATCGGCTGGTGGCGCGAAGTCATTCAAGAAGCTGAGAACCACGAGCACACGCCGCTGACGCGGCTCTCACTGCACTACGGGATGATCTTGTTCTTAGGCTCGGAAACCATGTTCTTCGTCGCATGGTTCTGGGCGTTCTTTAACACCGCGCTCTTCCCTGCCGACTCCATACAGGTCGTACGCGATCATGTGATCGGCGGCCAATGGCCTCCGCAGGGCATCCAAATGGAGAGCCCATGGGGGCTGCCCCTCCTCATGACGGTGATCCTGCTCACATCGGCCGCGGCCGTGACGTGGGCGGACGCTCGTCTGCTCAAGAATAATCGTTGGGGTCTCAAGGCTGGGCTCATCTGTGCCATTTCGCTTGGCATCATATTCACCGTAATCCAGGCCCACGAATTTATGGGCGCCTCGTTCAACTACTCCGGCAACATCTTTGGTGCCGTATTTTTCATGGCGACCGGTTTTCACGGAGCTCACGTCATCATTGGAAGCATCTTCTTGGGTGTCTGCCTGCTGCGTGCCTTTCTCGGACAGTTCAGGCCTAACGAGCACCTCGGGCTGACGTTCGCCTCATGGTATTGGCACTTCGTTGACGTCGTGTGGCTATTCCTCTTCGCGTTTGTTTACGTCTGGGGCACCTAGCATCACGCAAACGAGTTGGGATCGGGCACGCGGCGCGAAACTTGCTCGCAACGCGGTGCGGGGAAAGAGAGCATGAAGATCGACTTGCACTCAAAGTCTCTTAGAGGCCTCGTGGCCGCAATTGCAGGGTGCGTTCTTATCCTCGTCGTCATCATTCTCAGCTCGGGCCCTACTCCGACTCCGACTCCTACCCCTGCTCCTGTGCCTACTCCTGCGCCTGGCCGGACCCAAGAGCACACTTCGGCGCCGAGCTATTCGGCAGACATTCAACCCATCTTCAATAGGCGCTGCATCGCCTGTCACGGATGCTTGGGCTCGCCCTGCAACGTGAAGCTCACTTCTTTTCGCGGGGCCGATCGTGGAGGGCTCGCAATGAACCCTTATTCGAGTCACTTTGAAGCCTATCCGCGCACCGACTTGAATCTCGCGCAGACGACAAAAGAGTGGCGCAAACGCGGCTTCTACCCGGTGCTTGCACGCGATGGCGACTCTCATCGAAACCTTGATCGTTCGCTGCTCTACCAAATGATCCAGACTGGAGCACAGAACAACAAACCCGGATTCTCGCGCAAAGCGCTAGAGACGCTTTATTCGAAACGTTACGACCACCAGTGTCCTGCGACGCCCGACGCGCTCAAGACGCAACTTGAAGCGCGTCCAGCCGCAGGCATGCCGTTCGGTTTGCCCGGTCTGGACGACGCAGACTTCAAAGCCTTGCGCGATTGGGTGGCCGCCGGCTCACCGGGACCGACACAAGAAGAGCAGCGCGCTGCGAAGAAATCGGTCAACCCGTCCGCAGTTCTGTCCTGGGAGCGCTTCTTCAACCAACCCGACAAGAAGGGCCAGCTTGTATCCCGCTACATTTACGAGCACGTATTCCTGGCAACCATCGCGCTTGAAGAAAGCCCCGGCGACCTTTTTCGCCTTGTACGCTCCAAAACCCCGCCGGCAAGGTCGGCTGGCGATACGACCTCGCCGATCGAGATCATAGATACGCCGCTCCCCTATTCCGATCCTTATGCCTATGCGGGCGTCGATCGCTTCTACTATCGCTTGGACAAGATCACCGCGCCTGTGGTGCAAAAAAACCATTTCGTTTGGCGGCTCAAACTCGCCGACATCGATCACCTGACGCAGCTTTTCCTTGAGCGCGATTGGAACGGCAAGGCCAACGTTGATGCGCCGTGGGGTATTGGCAATCCGTTCGTGGTCTTCCAGGCCATACCGACCGAAGCCCGCTACCGGTTCCTATTGGAGAATGCCGAGCTGATCGTGTCCGGTATCACCTATGGCCCGGTTTGCTTAGGTCAGACAGCAACGTTCGCCGTCAAGGATCACTTCTGGGTTTACTTCGTCGACCCCAAGCATGACGTCACGGTCCAGGACCCCAAGCTCGGCCTCGAGACATGGGAGACGTTCATGGACCGGTCGATCAACGGGAACGACGCATATGAGACGGCCTATGGCGCGGCACTCGCGAAGCTTCGGCCGGAAGGCTACACGATTGATGCGATCTGGAACGGCGAACGCAAGAACCCCAACGCATGGCTAACAGTTCTGCGCCACGAGACCAACGTGTCCGTCATGAAGGGACGGCAAGGCGGTATCCCTCGCACCCAGTGGCTCATGGACTACAGCGGCTTTGAGCGCATCTACTACGATACGGTCGCCAGTTTTGAGTACTGGTCCGGCGACCTCGCGAAGCTCCAGACCCTGCTGTTTTTCAATTTCCTGCGTCAGGAGTTCGAGGATAACTTTCTCTTACTCCTGCCCCAGGACGTGCGCACAAAGATCCGCACGCAGTGGACCCAAGGGATCGGCCAGGTTGCGCTCGAAATGATGCCGTTCGCAGGACAGGATCAGCCAACCCAAATCAAGACACGCAAGAGCGACCCCGTACTCAGCCTAATTGATGAGATCCAGGATCACATGGGGCTGGCCGTCAGCGGCCCGGTCGACAAACTGAACCCGCACTTCAAGCCGGATGTCTCGTTGGATGACCCGATCAAGAGTTATGACGACTGGGTTAAGGCTGCCTCGCTATTGACCGCGACCCGTGCCTACAAGTTCCCAAGGTATCTGCCCAGCGTCATTCACTTGAAACTCGACGATGGGGCAGAGTCGCGCGTCTATTCCCTCATCGCGAACCGCGTCTACGCCACCCAGTACACACTTGTCTTCCAGAACGGCGAATCGCTACCCGACCTTTACACGATGAGCATCTACCCAACCCTCATCGGCGGGTTTCCGAACTACCTCATGGAAATGAACCTGGCCGAAGCCGGTGATTTCTTGCGCCGATTGCGCGACGTCCAATCACTTTCTGATTGGAACAAGCTTCGCGACCGTTACGGAATCCTTCGCAACTCTGCCCGCTTTTGGCCCCTCTACGATTGGTTCACGCAATGGAATTTTGCTAACCGCGGTGATGAGGCCGGATACATGGACCTTTCCTATTACGATCTTTTCGACTCGGTCTACTGAGCCGCTCAAAAATCAGCGGCTCAGCAACCGAACGGGAACTTATTGGATCGAGGTAGCAGCGACCGAACCGCTGGGCTTTGGAACAACAACACGAACCAGGTCACCTGGCCGCAACTCCGTCATTTCATCTGCCACAATACGTTCAGAACCATTGCTCGTTCTGCGTACAATCTCGAAAGACTGCGGCTCAAGGTTCGCGCTCGTCCGATATACGCTGAGATCGAGATCGTCGATCATGCGTTGGCTTCCGATGAGTGTCGCCTCCAACTCCCTGATGTCTTCTTCGACGGTCCGCATCTCTCGCTCACGCTCAGCACTGGCGTCGGCGAGCAATTTGTTGAGATCTTTTTCGGCCTGCGTGACCTTGAGTTCTGCGACCGCGATCTGGTTGAGGATATCCTCACGCTGCGCGCGGATATTCGCGAGCTCGCTTCCAACCTGAGCGGTAAGATAGCCGCTCGCATTGCCGCGAGACCTGAGAGACGCGATCGCATCGTTGCGGGTTTCGTGGTTCTTTATGCTTTCCTCGATGATTGCCAGTTTTGTAAGAAGGTTCGCCTTCTCCTGTTGCGCCACCGCAATGACGGCGGTGTGTGATTCCGCCATCGGCCTCTGGCTTTCAAGAATGACGCGTCTGCGCCGCAACTCATTCTCTACCGATGACTTCGCTTCTTCTTGCCCTATCAGTGATGACAATCGGCTCTGTGGCTGAGCCTCTCTGCCTTCGGCCTCGGCCGTAAGCACGGCAAGTCGCGCAAGAAGCGGCGTCACCCTTTCACGCGCTTTCTCCTGCCGCTCGCGTTCACGCAGCCGCTCCATACGCACATAGACATCACCTCTTGCGTCCTCAGACGCACCGGCACTTGCAACGGCGTGGAGGACGGTCATTCCCGGCGTATACTTCAAAGTGCCCGACTGCTTCCTACTGTCGACAAAATAGATCGGTTGCCGTTCCTCGAGGAGCACGCTCGCCCGCGCATCACGCCCCAGCGCGTTGTGAAAGGCCACTTCGAGTGATTGCTCAATCTGACTAGTCGTTCTGCCTTCCGCTTCAACGCTTCCAATGATCGGAAGTACGATTTGACCATCCCCCTGAACTGCATAGACCCCCGTGAGCTCGGCCCGTTCGACCAAGTTGGCCGGCCGTGACTTGCCGCGCCCATCACGCTCGCCGGAGGTCCCGAGGCGTTCGTAAAATACGATCTTCAGCTGGTCGCCAAGTGCGTGGCGAACGCCTTGAGACCGGGTGATTACCAACCGTTTCGGGAGCTCCCGGTGAATCCCCAGCTCGGTCTGAAGCTCATTGCGAGCTACGCTCATGTTCGAGCCGCTACCGGCCGGGCTCGCAACCGAAAAGAAAGTCAGTACAGCGGCGAGGGTGGCCAAGTGAATATTCAGATTTCCCGAAGGCACTGCAATTAGACTCTGGTCGTACATCTTAGTCTGCTCCACCTGTCAAAGCTCACTAGGGCGTTTCGCTAATAGATTTTTTTTGCTCAAGGGACACTGTTCCCGTCCGCTTGAGTTTGTTCCAACCGACAATCTTACCTTTGAGGGCCGCGAGAATAGTCTCGTACGCGACCCAGTAGATTATGGGGAGGAAGATAATTCGCTGAAGGACGATCAGCGGAATTTGTTTCATGATCGATGCGATTCCTGCCAAGCGCAGGACGACTGTAATGATCACAAGATCGGCAACGGAAAGGACGAACCACCACTTCACATACAGTGATAGGTCCTGCGTGGCCCGAGGGTCCGTCGTGGCACTCCAGCTGAGAACCTTTGCAGTGACCTGATAGAGGAACGTCCCGGCTAGAATCGGCGTTGCAATCGACACGACGAAGCCAAAGATCAGCACATGGGGAATGGTCAACCAACCAAGCCCCCGCGGCCGGCCGCGGACTGCAGATATATGCTTTCCCACAACCTGAAGCATTCCGAACATCCAGCGCCGGCGTTGCTTCAGGAAACCTCGAAGTGTCTCTGGCGCCTCGGTTCGCGCCTCCGCAGCCGGTTCGTAAACAACTTTCCAGCCAGTTCGGATCACGGAAAAAGTAGCATCACAGTCCTCTGCAACCGTGTCTGTCGCATAGCCACCGGCACCGAGCAGAGCTTCGCGACGCCACGCACCAATAGCACCTGGCACGACCGAAATGGCGTTGAATAGACTGAGTGCCCGCCGGTCCAAATACTGCCCAACCATATATTCCAGTGCCTGGAACCGAGTCAGCAGGTTCACTTTGTTGCCGACGATTGCCGTACCGGCCACGGCGCCGACCTGAGGATCCTCAAAGTGGCGAACCATAAGCACAATTGCCTGGCGATCCAGAACGCCATCGGCGTCCAAAGCGATGACAACCTCGGCCTGCGTATGCTTCAGGGCATAATTCGCCGCTTCGGCCTTACCGCCATTGGGTTTCTTGAAAACCTTGATCCTCGCATCATGCCCGTAAGCTTGTTCGACCACGGTCGCAGTACCGTCAGTCGACCCGTCATCGACCACGATGATGTCGAAGTCGGTGCGCGTTGAGGAAAGTATGGAGGCAATCGTCTTGCAGATGACCGTCGCCTCGTTGTGAGCAGGGACAATGACGGCCACTGAGGACGGCCAATACTTGTGACCGGATCTTTCTCGTTCAATCGCCTTATGGCGAATGGTCCCAACCACGGAAAAGAGCAGTCGCGCCAGATTGAAGGTAATGACCAAGATCGCAATTGTCGCGATGAACGTTTCAATCATTTGGTAGGCTATG
>CAZUKP010000017.1:0-54907 GCA_964620915.1 uncultured Hyphomicrobium sp.
CGATCATGTCCTTGAACTTCCACGTCGTGTCGATGTGCAGAAGCGGGAAGGGCGGTTTTTGCGGCCAAAAGGCCTTACGCGCGATATGAAGAAGGACGGTCGAGTCCTTGCCGATCGAATAGAGCAGCACCGGCTTGCGGAACTGGGCCGCAGCCTCGCGAAAGATATGAATGCTCTCGGCCTCTAGGAGGTCGAGATGCGAAAACGGTGCCGTCATACTGCATCTTCCTTCTGGCGCGGCCGATTGTGCAGGCCGCACTCTTTGCCTTCTTCGTTCTCCCACCACCAACGTCCTGCGCGAATGTCTTCGCCCGGTTTGATGGCACGCGTGCAAGGCTGGCATCCGATCGAAGGAAAGCCGCGCGCATGCAGCGGATTGATGGGGATGTCATTTTCGCGGACATAGGCTTCCAATTGCTCGAGTGTCCAGTCGGCAATTGGGCTCACCTTGATGAGTTGCTGCTCGTTGTCCCAGGTTGCGAAGGGCTCTTTGGCACGTTCAGATGATTGACTGCGCCGCAGCCCGGTGATCCAGCCGGCCGCACCTTCAAGTGCACGGCGTAAGGGGCGCACTTTGCGAATTTCGCAGCAGGCCTTGCGGTTCTCCACAGCGAGCCGGAACCCATAGATACCATCACGCGCGACGAGCTCTTCGACCTCGCGTGCGTCGGGTGCCATGGCGCGGATCTTCAAGCCATAGCGGCGTTCGCTCGCATCGAGTGTGTCGAGCGTCTCGGGAAAGTGACGGCCGGTGTCGAGCGTGAAGACGTCGACCTTGGCACCGCTGATGGCAATCGCATGGAGAATGGCTTGGTCTTCAAGGCCGAGGCTGGTGGAAAAGGTGACGCGGCCAGGGATCGAGCGCACGATCTCGTGGATGCGATCTTCGAGGGGACCAATACCGGCTAGCCGTTCGGCAAGTTCCGCCGCAGCCTCTGCACTTAGCGCAGAGTGCGCAGATTGCGCAGATTTGGCCGCGGCCGTCACCCGGTCGGGGGGCTGCCTCTTCTTCGATGCAGTCGGCATAATGATCCCTTCGCTCGCGGAGCGTAACCTAGTGAAAACTAGTTCTCATATAAAGCCCATATCGCAAATAAAAATAGGATCACATTCCCCGGACGGCGCTGAGGAGAAAATTTTTCCCAATTCGGGTGTTTTTGGAACGCCGTGTTGCTGCCGGGCCGGTGGGCCTTACCAGGCGCCCTTGTTTGGCATCGACAACCAGGGCTCACGTTGGGGAAGAGCTGCCCCTTTTTGCAGGAGCTCGACCGAGATTCCGTCAGGTGAGCGCACAAAGGCGATGCGGCCGTCACGCGGGGGGCGGTTGATCGTGATCCCGGCATCACTAAGGCGCTGGCACAACGCATAAATATCGTCGACCTCAAAGGCGAGATGGCCGAAGTTACGCCCTGAGCCGTAGTCCTCCTTATCCCAGTTATAGGTGAGCTCGACGAGCGGTGCGCGCTCTACCTTAGCGCGGTCTTCGTCGCCGAGTGCCGCCAGGAAGACGAGCGTGAATCGCCCGGCCTTGTGGTCCATGCGCCGCGTCTCGATGAGCCCCAGCTGGTTGCAGTAGAAGTCAAGGCTCTGATCGAGATCGGCCACGCGCACCATTGTGTGCAGAAATCGCATGCCTGGTCCTCATGTGTTGTTGCCGTGCCCCGATCGTTGCGCGGGCAAATCTCGCAAGCAAAAAATGAGTCGGCGGCAGGGAAAATTCTTGCTCACGATGGCGTTCAATCGCCGGCAATCGCGATATGTCGCAACGTCAAAGGGTTATGACGTGTGCATGAACGCGAATCGTTGTTCCAGTTACCAGCGTGTGATCTGTAGTAATACGCGTCACAGGTTCTTGACCCCTGTGGTCTTCGCAGTGGTCGTACGAATTTTGGGGAAGAATCGTTTGCGAAGAACTGCGAACCGATTCAGGACGTTAACCAATACATTCTCTTGTGGACATCGCAGTCACTCCTGTGGAGGCGGATATCGGCAGAATTATGCCACTAGCCCAACGGTTAACAGATGTTATTCTCCGTCCCGTTTCGCACCTGCGGACGACACGAAGAGGGCAAATTCGTGCCTGTTCCAAAGGCTGCGGCGTCATAAAAGCAAACGTAGACCAGTAGCGGGGTATATACGATGGGGGATTCCAAACGTCCCGATTTCGCGGAATTCGAACAGACAGCGGAAGCGGTCGGGGAACGATCCGATGAGGCCGGCATCGAAGTTTTCGAGGTCGTAGGATCGATCAAATGGTTTGACGCATCGAAGGGGTATGGTTTCATCGTACCCGATAACGGATTGGCCGACATCTTGCTCCATGTGACCTGCCTGCGGGCGGGCGGATTCCAGACGGCCTATGAAGGAGCGCGTGTTCATTGCGAGGTCCTCCGCCGGCCCAAAGGGATGCAGGCTTTCCGCATTCTCAGCATGGACGAGAGCACGGCAATTCACCCTTCCCAGCTTCCCCAGCGTACGCACGTGATCGTGCAGCCGGAGAGCGATTGGGAGCGGGCCATGGTGAAGTGGTTCAACAGGGTGCGTGGCTTTGGCTTTCTCACGCGCGGAGAAGGTACCCCCGACGTCTTCGTGCATATGGAGACACTACGCAGGTTCGGCTTCACGGAGCTGCGCCCGGGACAGATGGTGATGGTTCGTTGGGGACATGGGTCGAAGGGCTGTATGGCGGCAGAATTGAAGCCAGACGGACCCCAGCCCGGACTGCCGCCAACGCACTGATCAAGCACACAATGGATCAGTTGAGACTTTGGGGCAGGGCAGCCAATGGGTTTGCCCTGCTTTCACTATGTGCCGCCGTGCTGTTGGCTGGATGCTCGCCACCAGACAAGCCAGAGATCAAGAGCCAGACCCTGTGGCTGATTGCGAGCACGGGCATGGAAAACAAGATCAATGTGGAAATTGCCGAGACGTCGGAGCAGAAGCGTGTTGGGCTGATGTTTCGCACCGAACTGCCCGACGGAAAGGGGATGCTCTTTCCCAACGAGGCTCCGACGGAAATGACGATGTGGATGCGCAACACCTATATCCCATTGGATATGGTGTTTATTCGACCCGACGGCGTCGTGCACCGGATCGAGAAGCAAACCGAGCCACTATCGGAGCGCATCATCAAGTCCGATGGTCCAGTGAAAGCGGTGCTGGAGATCGCGGGTGGTTCGGCCGATCGCATGGGGCTGAAGCCAGGTGACCGTGTTCGCCACCCCTTGTTCGGGACGGGCACGCCCTAGCCAGCGACGGTGCTAGCCGCTGTCAGGGTCTTCATCTGCCACGCTAGGATAAAGCACCGCCTTGACGTTGCCGGATGGAAGCGGCAGACAGTCCTGCGTAGCCAAATCGGGGCATAGCTCAGCCTGGTAGAGCACTTGCTTTGGGAGCAAGGGGTCGCGAGTTCGAATCCCGCTGCCCCGACCACTGTTGGCTGTGCTAAGAACGCTGGAAGTAGTGCACAGCGGTATTGGGATGATTGCGCGGATCTACAAGCCGGCCAAGACGGCCATGCAGTCGGGCGAGGCACGCACAAAAGAGTGGGTGCTGGAATATGCGCCCGCTAGCCCGCGCGAGATCGATCCCCTCATGGGATGGACAAGCACGCGCGATATGCGCGGGGAAATTCGCCTTGAGTTCAACACCAAGGAAGAGGCCATCGCTTACGCGGAACGCGAAGGTCTGACGTACACTGTCGCAGACCCGCCCCCGCGTAAGATTGTCCGTAGGTCATACGCCGACAACTTCAGGTATGGCCGCATCGGTAGATGGACACACTGACGCAGCCCTTAGCTGTGTAACGATTCTCTTCTCGCGCCGATTTAATGTAGACGGCGTGAGAGGGGTATGGTGGCAGAGTCTTCCAAAGAGAAACGACTTCTTCTGGTCGGCGGTGGGCACGCACAAGTCTATGTGCTCGACAGCTTTGCAAGTCGCCCAATGCCCGGCGTGCGATTGACGCTGTTGGCGCGCGATATCCAAACACCCTACTCGGGTATGTTGCCGGGGTTTATGGCCGGCCACTATGCGCGCGATGAATGCTACATCGATCTAGCCAGGTTGGCCGCACGCGCCGGTGCCGAGTTGGTCCACGACGAAGCCGTCGGTCTTGATCGGTCAGGACAAACAGTCTTGCGCCGCGATGGTCCACCTCTGCCATACGATCTTGTTTCCTTCGACATCGGCTCGACGCCGAGCCTGCGCGGCGTTCCTGGGGCTGCGGACTTCGCCACACCCGTAAAGCCCGTGTCCACATTGCGCGCGCGCTGGAATGACATCCTAAAGCGTACCGTGGTTGAGCCGGGGGGCTTGCGCTTCGTGACGGTCGGCGGCGGGGCTGCAGGTGTTGAGGTGACGCTTGCCATTCGCCATCGGCTGCGCGCGCTCGCCAAGGAGTGGGACCTAAATCCGGACGCCTATCATTTCTCGCTCGTGACCAAAGGGGATCTTCTGCAAGACCACAACGCTTCGGTTCGTCGGCGGTTTCGGCGCATTCTGACTGAGCACAATATTGATTACGCCGAGCAAGAGCCGGTAACCGGTGTCGAGAAGGACCGGGTCATATGCCGGAGCGGGCGCAGCTTTGGCTTCGATGAGTTGGTCTGGGTGACGGAGGCGGGCGGTGCGCCCTGGCTGTCGGATTCGGGATTGGCGCTTGATGCGTCCGGCTTTATCGTCGTCGACGCTACGTTGCAGTCTGTGACCGATCCGTGTGTCTTTGCCTCAGGTGATATTGCGTCCAATCGCGACTACCCGCGCCCGAAGGCGGGTGTCTTCGCCGTGCGCCAGGGACCGGTCCTTGCGGAGAACTTGCGTCGCACGCTCGCGGGCGAAGAGCCGCGGCCTTTCAGGCCGCAGCGGGAGTTCTTGTCGATCATTACGACTGGCGAAAAGTACGCCGTGGCATCTCGCGGGCTCTGGGCCGTCGAGGGCCGGTTTGTCTGGTGGTGGAAAGACCAGATCGACCGGCGCTGGATGCGCCAGTGGCAGGAGCCGCCCGCCTGATCACCCGCCGAACAGCGCGACGGCCTTCACGATCGTATTCCAGACGCCCCAAAAGAACGGGATGCCGACGGCCAGCCAGGCGAGCAGTGTCCCAAAACTGAAGCCGCCGAAGCCGATCCCGTGCGAGCCCGTCGTCGTAGGCTTGGATGTTTCCACCTGATCCTCCGCGTCCACCTTCATCAGGTGCTTGTCATGCACTGGTCTGATCAGCGCATTCGCGATGAGGCCGATGAGCAGGAAACCGACGAGGACGTACATGGTCTGGTCGTAGACCTGCGCGCGCGGGATGCCTGCTGCGAGCTGCGCGTCGCGGATATAGCCGATGGCCAGCGGACCGAGTACACCGGCCGTCGACCACGCGGTGAGAAGGCGTCCGTGAATGGCGCCGACGAACTTAGTGCCGAAAATGTCGGCGAGGTAGGCCGGCACCGTGGCAAAGCCGCCGCCATACATCGTCAGGATGACGCAGAACGCCGCGACGAACAGGGCGAGAGCACCCCAATGCGCGAACGTAGGAGCTAGGCCGTAAAGCACCATGCCGAGTGCGAAGAAGATGAAGTAGGTCCGCTTACGGCCAATGTAGTCGGACAGCGACGCCCAGAAGAAGCGACCGCCGGCGTTGAACAGGGACAACAAGCCGACAAAGCCACCAGCAATAGCCGCGATTGATATTTTCTGTGCCTCGCTGAGTTGACCAAAGGTGAGATCGGGAAGTCCGATCAGGGAGCCAGCAAAAATCTCCTGCAGCATCGGCGAAGCCATGGCGAGTACGCCGATGCCGGCCGACACGTTCATGCACAAGACGATCCAGATGAACCAGAACTGCGGGGTCTTGTGTGCTTCCTTAAGATGCACGTTGCCGCTCGTGATCATGGCGTGCGAGTTCGACGGCGGGGTCCAGCCGTCGGGACGCCAGCCTTCCGGTGGCAGGCGATAGCCGAAGGCGCCCGCCGTCATAGCGGCGATGTAGAGAGCCCCCATCACCATGAAGGTCTCCCACACGCCGGTTGAGGTGGCGCTGCGGAAGCCGTCGAAGTGCAACTGCCACTGGCCGATCGCGGGCAGGTTCATATTGATGAAGTCGCCGCCGTTCATGAGGATGACGGCAAGCGGGCTGCCGATCATGGCCCCGCCGCCGAAACCCATGATGGCCATGCCTGTCGCCATCCCGCGCCGGTCAGGGAACCATTTGATGAGCGTCGATACCGGCGAGATATATCCGAGCCCCAGTCCGATCCCGCCGATGACGCCCATCCCCAGCCAGATCAACCAGAGCTGGTGGATGAGCATGCCGACGCCGGAGATAACAAAGCCGCCGCCCCAGCAGAGCGCTGCGGCAAAGCCCGCCTTGCGCGGACCTGCCCGCTCCAGCCAGCCGCCGAATACAGCTGCCGACAGGCCGAGGAAGACAATGCCGATTGTGAAGATGATCAAGACATCGGTGACGCGCCAGTCGCACGTCGTCGTGAAGAGCGACTGTACCAAGGTCATGTCGGGGCAGGACACCGGCTGCTCTATGCCGATCGCTTGCGCCATGGGCAGCCAGAACACGCTGAGGCCGTAGACCATGCCAATGCAGAGATGGATGGCGACGGCGGCGGGTGGTACCAGCCAGCGGTTGAACCCCGGTTTCGCAATTATGCGCTCTCGCGATAGAAGTCCCGGCGGCGTTCCATCCGCGGTTGCGCTGCTGACCGTCATTGTGCGTTTCTCCCCTCGCGCGCCGATGCACCGGTTGGCGTGTACTTTTGCTTGATCGGCCTTTAGACCCTAAGCAATAGCACTCCGTTCGGTGTCACATTTTGTCGGCAATCCTTGTGCCACGCCTTTAGTGTCACGATCAATGCATCTTGGCTCGCAGTACGGCATACGCGGGCTTGTGAAGTGCACTGGTGGCCAGCAGACGGATGCTACGCGAGCGCGCCCCAATCAACCATTCTGGTCGGGGAGTACTGTGCATGACAAGGACGGGCGGCATCCGCAAGCCCCCATTAGGGCTCTAAAGTGGCCATATGGCTTATCGGGCTTTGAAATTATATCTGAGCCGAATTGGTTTGCGGAATGCAAACGAGGTGGCCAACCGTCATAGTGACCACGCTGCACCGCAGCAGGCGTGGCATGCCAAGGCCGTGGACGAAACTCTTGAGGAACTTGAGACGCCCAGGGAGGGTCTCTCCAGTGATGAAGCTGGCAGGCGCTTAGCGCGCTTTGGCCCCAACGAACTTCCCGCGGAAGCAGGCAGCTCTCAGTTGCGCCGGTTCTTGGCGCAGTTCGACAATGTTCTCATTTATGTGCTGCTGGTCTCCGCGATGATAACTGCATTGCTCGGCCATGGCGTCGACACTGTGGTGATCTTGCTTGTCGTTCTGTTGAATGCCGTCATCGGGTTCATTCAGGAAGGCCGCGCGGAACAGGCACTCGAAGCCATCCGTAAAATGATCAGCCCCAAGGCGTCGGTATTGCGTGAAGGTCGGCGCGTGACCATAGACGCTGCCAATGTGGTGCGGGGCGATCTGCTGCTCTTGGAACCGGGTGATCGCGTTACCGCTGATGTGCGACTGTTGCGAACGCGTAATCTTCGCATCGACGAAGCTGCGTTAACAGGAGAGTCGGTTGCGGTCGCCAAATCGACGGGTCGCGTTCCTGCAGGTGCGGCGCTGGGCGATCGCAGTGCGATGGCCTATTCAGGGACTCTGGTAACAACAGGGCAGGGCACCGGTGTCGTTGTTGAGACTGGCATCGGCACAGAGCTTGGCCGCATCAGTGTAATGTTGGGGCGGGTCCAGCAACTCGTCACGCCGCTCATACGGCGAATGAACGAATTTGCCCGCCAGCTGACGGTGGCGATACTGGCCCTATGTGTTGCGACGATCGCCTTTGCGGTGCTGGCACGTGACTACGCGCTGGGTGATGCCTTCATGGCAGCGGTCGGCATGGCCGTTGCAGCTATACCCGAAGGGTTGCCGGCGGTGATGACGATTACCCTGGCCCTCGGCGTCCAGCGCATGGCGCAACGCAACGCCATCATCCGCCGTTTGCCGGCTGTCGAGACGTTGGGGTCGGTTTCAGTTATCTGCTCGGACAAGACGGGAACACTGACAAAGAACGAAATGACGGTGCGTGCAGCCGTGCTTGCCGATCGGACCTATGAGGTTGGCGGTGTTGGCTACGCGCCGAAAGGGGGGGTGAGTGTCAGCGGGCGTGAGGTGGATCCGGCCAGCGATCCGATCCTCATGCAGCTCTCACTGTGCGGGCTGCTGTGCAGCGAGGCCGACCTCAGAGACCGGGATGGTGATTGGGCCGTCTCTGGCGATCCCATGGAGGGTGCGCTCGTCGCATTCGCGATGAAAGCCGGAAACGACGTCGACAAGACGCGCAGACAAAGACCGCGTATCGATGAGATCCCGTTCGAGGCGGAACGGCGCTACATGGCCACGCTCAACCGGTTCACGGACGACGGCGCGATAATTTTCGTAAAGGGCGCGCCAGAGCGCGTGATGGACATGTGCGACCGGCAACTTGAACGCCGTGGGGAAGTCGCCGTTGATCGGTCATACTGGAACGATCAGGTGGACCAACTTGCGCGCCAGGGCCACCGTGTTGTGGGTCTTGCTTCAAAACCTGCGCCAGTTGGTCTCACAGACTTGACCCCATCGGATGCTGAGCACGGGCTCGTCTTCTTGGGACTTGTTGGTCTCATCGACCCACCGCGCGAGGAGGCCATCGCCGCCGTGAGCGAATGCCATGCAGCAGGCATCGACGTCAAAATGATCACGGGTGACTATTGGGCAACCGCGAAAGCGATCGCGGATCAGCTTGGTCTCGGGGGGAGTGATCGTGTCGCAACAGGGCGCCGCCTTGACACCTTGGACGGCGAGGGTCTGGCGCGCGTCGCAGTTGAGACGACGGTTTTTGCGCGCACCAGTCCCGAAAACAAGTTGAAGCTTGTTGAGGCGTTGCAGGCCGACGGTGCTGTGGTCGCTATGACAGGCGATGGCGTGAACGATGCGCCGGCGCTTAAGCGTGCCGACATCGGGGTTGCCATGGGTGAGAAGGGTACAGAGGTGGCCAAGGAGGCTTCCGACATGCTGCTCGCCGATGACAATTTCGCATCGATCGTTGCAGCCGTGCGCGAAGGACGGATCGTCTACGACAATCTTATTAAGGTGATCGCCTGGACGCTTCCGACGAGCTTCGGAGAGACGCTAATCATCGCTGCCGCGATTGCGTTGGGATGGACTTTGCCGGTGACGCCCGTGCAGATTCTCTGGATCAACATGGTGACTGTCGGAACGTTGGGGCTTGTGTTGGCGTTCGAGCCCGCCGAGTCTGATGTGATGCGCCGACCTCCGCGCTTCGCAGGTGAGGCCATTCTATCGGGCTTTCTCTTGTGGCGGACCGTCCTCGTTTCCGTGCTGTTCGCGATTCTCGCATTCGGTGTGTTCAGCTGGGCCGAGGAGGCCGGGCGCGCGCCAGAATTGGCGCGCACGATCGTCGTCAATACGATTGTGGTGATGGAGGTCTTCTATCTCTTTTCGGTGCGCTACTTGCGCATGACCTCTCTGACGCTGCAAGGCGTGCTCGGTACGCGACCTGTGTTGATTGGCGTCGCAAGCATCACGGTGTTGCAGTTGGCATTTACGTATGTGCCAGCCTTCCAGTGGCTCTTCGACACGCGTCCGGTGACGCTGACCGATGGGCTCGTGATCCTTGGGGTCGGCGTTTTGCTGTTTGTGCTCTTAGAGCTCGAAAAGTTTCTGCGCCGGCTCGTTTGGCCCTCACTGGGAAATGATGCCGCAGCCGCCCGATGATGCGATCACCAAAGGCTGTGAGAGCGTTGCTAGTTCGGTTGACTAGCGAAGCGCCGCGTTGCCCACCGGCCCGCACCCATGAAGAGGTAGGCGCCGGCCACCGCACCAGCGACGAGCCCAATCAGCGAGACGATGCTGTCCAGTAACCCCAGCCAGCCAGAAATAAAAAAGAGCAGTGCGGCACCGGCCAGACCGCCCGCCGTGCCAAGGATCGTCGAAAGAATGTTTCCGCCGGAAACGCCGACCAACAGTCCGACGATGATACCTGGGTACATCGAGGGCCAGAAGTGATCGTCCATCATCGTAATCGATCTCCCATGATTGCGGTACTGCGCACTAGACACCAAGCGAATGCGTGGCGGTAGCGTTGTCGAGGTACGTATCGAAACATGCGGCAATACTGCGGACGAATGGGCGCCCCCGCGGCGTTACACGGAACCCATCCTCGTTCGGTTCAATAAGGTCGTCCTGATCGGTCTCAATCAGCGCCTCGGCCACCTCGATAATTGGGGCAGCGGATTTGCCGAACCGGCCACGCACCTCACTCGCGGAGAAGGAGAGATCGCACATCAGCCGCTCAATCACAAAGCCGCGTGCGCGGTCATCGGCGGAGAGTGCAATGCCGCGCACCGTGGCCAGACCGTGTTCGCCTATGCGCCGGACATAGTCGGCAGTCGGGACGGCATTCTGCACATAGCCTTGGGGCAGGCGGCCGATCGAGGATGCACCAAGGCCAATCAGTGCATCAGCCACATCGGTCGTGTAGCCTTGGAAATTGCGGTTGACGCGGCCCATTGCCAGCGGGTCTCCGGGGCGGGCGAAGTGATCCAAGCCGATTCGGACGTATCCGGCCGCAGCCAGGATGCGCGCTAAGCGGCTCGACTGACCGAAGCGCTCGACAACATCGGGAAGGGCCTCCTCTTCGATCAACCTTTGGTGCTTCAGACGGGATGGAAGGTGGGCATAGCCAAAAATGGCGATGCGGCTGGGTTCAAGCGAAAGTACCTTGTCGATGGTGTCAGCGACACTCTCGCGTGTCTGGTGTGGTAGCCCGTAGACAAGATCGATGTTGATTGCGGTGATGCCGCGTGACCGGAATGAATCGACCACACGCTTGGTGTTGTCGAAAGACTGGACCCGGTTGATCGCAACCTGGACCTTTGGGTCGAAGTCTTGGACGCCGATCGACACGCGCGTTACGCCGGCATCCGCAAAGGCCGCAATGCGTTCATCATCGAGCTCACGCGGATCGACCTCGACAGCAAATTCTGCATCTTCTGAAATGTTGAACCGGCACCGGATTTCTTGGGCAATGCTCAGAATGTCTTGCGCGTTGAGCACGTTGGGCGAACCGCCGCCCCAGTGGATGTGATTGACTTCGTGCCGATGGGGAACGCGCCTAGAAACCTCCGCCATCTCCAAGGTCAAGGAGCCCAAGTACTCTGCGACTGGCTCATAGCGGCATACGGCTCTAGTGCTGCAGCCACAGTACCAGCAGAGTTCATTGCAGAACGGGATATGAAAATAGAGGGAAAGGTTCGCATGTGCAGGAAGCGCGGCAAGCCAGGCAGCGTATTGCTCGGGGCCAACCGCTTCAGAAAAGTGCGGCGCCGTTGGGTAGCTCGTGTAGCGTGGAACGGGACCAGAGTGCCGTTTGACGAATTCAGGGCTCATGAGTGGCCTTGCCCTTGTCTATTCCTTGGGTCTGAGGGGGCGACCCGTACTGGGCTCGATCCGGGTGCATCGAAAGCATCGCCGCCACGTTGTTGGCGATATCACTCGGTCCCACGGCCGGATTTGACATTGGTCAAGGAGAGGCCGGTCTCTCTAGGGCAAAGTGCCGCTGGTCTAGTGAGGAAACAATGAGGACCTGGAAAAAACCTGAGGTCAGAGAAGATTTGGTTGGACTCGAAGTGACGAGCTATCTGCCTGCCGAAATCGATATCGTCTGACTTTACCGGATATGCGTCTCACGAGGGAGCATTGAGGGAAGAGCCGCGCTCCCACCGATATGGGGGTGCGGCACTCCAACAAATAGAATGAGAGCCGCTCCGTCGTATTAGCGCTTGGCGCCCCCCACACTATTGCTTGCTTCTGGGGCGAGCGCAGACTCGACGATGGCCAGAAGTGCATCAGGCTTGCGAACGATCACTGACCGCGATGCGCCGACAGCGATCACGCCCCGCTGGCGAAGCCGTGCGATTTGACGGCTGACCGTTTCGAGGGTTAGGCCGAGATAATCGGCCATTTCCGTGCGGGACAATGGCAACTCCAAGAGAACTTCTTTCGCCCCATCGCCGTCTTCACCGTTTTGTACTTCGTTTCTGCTGGCTACGTGCAGAATAAACGATGCAACGCGTTGTTCCGCCGTCATGCGCCCGAGCAGGACGATCCAATCCTGGGCCTTTTCAAGTTCGTCGGAGACATTATTGAAGAGCCAGCGCTCCACGTCGCGAGATTCGGACGCGAGACGTTCTACAGCTGCTCGGGGGAACCAGCACAGGCGCACATTCGTGGCTGCAACGGCCGACGCGTGAGACTGTGCACCGAACGGGCGGCCCAAAAAGTCCCCGGCGAGCAAGAGACCAACAATTTTCTGGGTGCCATTCGGCAGGCTTTTTGACAACTTTACGACGCCGGTCATGACGGCGCAGAAGCTTGCGGGCTTTTCGCCTTCGGCATGGATCACTTGACCTGCGGAATACTGCCGGTGCCAGGCCGAGCTACTGAGCTTTGCGACCTCGTGTTCGCACAATGCTCCACATAGCCCTTTGTTGAGGACTGGACATTCAGAACACAGGGCGCGAGTCCGTCGCATAATCATTTTGCGTCTTCCCGAGTTCGACGAAAGGTAACTCCGTGCTCCGAGATAGTACATCGGCCCGGCACCGGGTTGATCTAGATCAAAGGTTTCAGGCATCTTACTTCGCGAGGCGAGGTGTGGCGGGCGCCTCCCTTCATGACCCAGTCGAATTTCTCTACTAGGTTCGTTTCCAGGATCATTCTTGAAACGCCGAAATGGAGAGGGAGCAATGCGTCACCACCGTGTCTATCCGCTAGCGGTTGCTACGCTGGCAACGATGATGTTTATGCCGAGCCTCGCGCATGCCATCGAATACGCTCCTTTGCGGTGCGGTCAGGCACGTACGCCGTCCGAGCGCGAGATCTGCAAATCCTATGACCTTGGGCAGAAGGAAGCCCACATGGCGGCGCTTTATGGTGTTGCGACAGCGCTCGTCGCCATGGGGCAGCGCGGCGACATACAAGACAAGCAGCGCGCATGGTTGAAGGAACGTGAAGCGTGCGGTGCGCGGTTCAGGTGTTTGAATAAGCTCTATGACCGGCGCATTGGTGAGCTCGATTCTGTGATCGATAGCATCGCGTCCCGCGGTCCTTATTGATCCGCATTTTTCAGTGAGCGCCGAATAGCGATACGAGAACGGCCGCGCGGGGTGATCCGCGCGGCCGCTTGTCGTTCTGATCGCGCGGGTTCGCTTAGCCTAACCGCTTCTCCAGCGCATCTAGCTCGTCCTTCAGGCCGCTCGGCAGCTTGTCGCCAAAGATGGCAAAGTGCTCCTTGATCAATGGGAGCTCTTCCTTCCACCCGTTGGTGTCGACCTTGAGCAGTTCCTCGAGGTCGGCCTGTGCAACGTCGAGACCGTTGGTGTCGAGCGCGTCTTGCGTCGGCACTTTGCCGATCGGCGTGTCGGCCGCATCGGTCGTGCCGTTGCAACGCTCGAAGATCCACTTCAGAACGCGGGAGTTTTCGGCAAAGCCTGGCCAAAGGAACTTGCCCTCGGGGCTCTTGCGGAACCAATTGACGTAGAAGATCTTCGGCATCTTGTCGCCGCCCTTCTCGCCCATCTTCAGCCAGTGCGCGAAGTAGTCGCCCATGTGGTAGCCGCAGAAGGGCAGCATGGCCATCGGGTCGCGGCGGATGTCGCCCTTCGCGTCCGCAGCAGCGGCGGTCTTCTCCGACGCCATGATGGAGCCGAGGAATGTTCCCTGTTTCCAGTCCTGCGCTTCGACCGCGAGCGGCACCACGGAAGCGCGGCGGCCGCCGAACAGAATGGCGTCGATCGGCACGCCCTTTGGATCCTCCCACTCCGGCGCGATGACCGGACACTGGCCAGCCGGCGCAGTGAAGCGCGCGTTGGGATGCGCCGCAGTGCGGCTTGATTCTGGGGTCCAAGAGCGGCGCAGCCAGTCGACGGCGTGTGCCGGAGGCTCCTTCGTCATGCCCTCCCACCAGACGTCGCCGTCATCGGTGAGTGCCACGTTGGAGTAGATGCAGTTCTTGTCGAGCGCCTTCATGGCGTTGAGGTTCGATGCCTCCGACGTGCCTGGCGCCACACCGAAGAAGCCGGTCTCCGGATTGATCGCATAGAGGCGCCCGTCCTCACCGAACTTCATCCAGCAGATGTCGTCACCGATGCATTCGGCTTTCCAGCCGGGAATCGTCGGGTTGAGCATGGCGAGGTTGGTCTTGCCGCAGGCAGAGGGAAAGGCCGCCGCCATGTACTTCACGTCGCCTTCCGGGTTGGTGAGCTTGAGGATGAGCATGTGCTCGGCCATCCAGCCCTCGTCACGCGCCTTCACGCTCGCGATGCGCAGCGCGTGACATTTCTTGCCGAGCAGTGCGTTGCCGCCATACCCCGAACCGTAGGACCAGATCTCGCGCGTCTCGGGGAAGTGCGAGATGTACTTGGTCTCGTTGCACGGCCAGGGCACATCGGCCTGCTTGTCCGAGGTCAGTGGCGCGCCGACCGTGTGCATGCCGCGCACGAAGTCGTCCGACTGGCCGAGCGCGTCCCAAACCTTTGAGTCCACGCGCGTCATGATGTGCATATTGGCGGTCGCGTAGGCGCTGTCTGTGATCATCACGCCGATGCCGGCGATGGGCGAGCCGACAGGGCCCATGGAGTAGGGCATGACATACATGGTCCGGCCCTGCATGGCGCCGTCGTACAGCTTGCCCATCGTCGCCTTCATCTCGGCGGGGTCAGCCCAATTGTTGGTGGGCCCGGCGTCTTCTTTCTTCTCCGAGCAGATGTAGGTCTGGTCCTCGACGCGGGCGACGTCCTTAGGGTCAGAGCGCACCAGGATGGAGTTCGGCCGCTTCTCCTCGTTCAGCCACAGGGCGGTACCGCCATCGACCAGGGTCTTGAGCATGGCCTGGTACTCTTCTTTCGAGCCGTAGCACCAATAGACATCGTCGGGCTTGAAGAGAGCTTTCGCCTCCTCGACGAATTGCAGAACCTTTGGGTTGGTCGTGGGTGCCCGATCGGAGGCGACTTGCGGCGATACGGCAGGCTGAAGGCTCATTGTGTGGCGTTCCCTGGAGTTTGTTCTTATGAGATTTCGCGGATGGGGCGACAGCTATCATTGAAAGCACGCGCATTTCAAGTGTTTGGGCCTGCTTCTTGGGCATGCCCAGAACTTAAGCAGCTAGCGGCAAACAGAATTGTTGTAGGCAAAGGCCGCCCCTTAAAGCCCTAAGGGAGAGGAGCGGCCCTTCCTGTGCTGAACGCCGGGATGAACCGGATCAGTTTACGCGCGTGACCTCAACGAGGTTGTCGGAAAACGTTGGCGCGCGTCCCAGGCCCGACCAGGCGTCCGAAGAGATCGAATTTACCGATCCGTCCGAGCGGTTGAGCGAGCGCCAGTAGCCGAGCGTCGCAACCACGATGCCGGGATTCACGTCGTCGGTCACACGTGCCACGCCTTGGAAGTCGCCGCGTGCATTCTGAACGCGGACGGGATCGCCTTCGCGAATGTTCCGGGTGGCAGCGTCGGCAGGCGAGATCAGTACGAACTGTTCGCCTTGACCTCTGATCTTGTGCGGCTCGTTGGCGTAGCACGAGTTCAAGAATCCGTGGCTTTTCGGTGAGATGATATTGAGCGGATAAATTTTGGCGAGGTCCGAGTTCGTCTCGGGCGACTCGCGCACCGGCACGTAGCCCGGCAGTGGATCGACGGGTGAACCGTCCTGGTCGCCATCGTACATGGCGCGGAACGGCCCGGCGACGAAGTTCTTGGCGTCGGTGAGCAGCATTTCGACTTTGCCGGACGGCGTTGGAAAATTGCCTTTCGCATGTGGTACTCGGTTATCGGGACTGCCGACGTCAATCCGGAAGTACCCGTGCTCCTTGATGTAGTCCATGTCGATCCCGCCCATCTTGGGATCGTCCCAATTGATGTAGGCGGCGCAAAGCTCAGAGTCGGTCATCTTGAAGACGGGGTCGTCAAATCCCATCTCCTCGGCGAGCAGCCGCCACATGTCGCTGGTCGGCTTGCACTCACCCGGCGGGTCCACGGCCTTTTCATTGTACGTGAAGTAGAAGTGCCCCCACGACCACATCATGTCCTCGGCTTCGCCCGCCATGGCAGAGGGAAGAATGATGTCGGCGTACTTTGCCGTGTCGGTAATGAAATGCTCGGCAACGACCGTGAACAGGTCCTCGCGTTTCAAGCCCTCGACAATCTTGTTGGTCTCGGGCGACTGGCTGACTGGATTCGTGCAGAATACGAATAGGCTCTTGATCGGCGGATCGAGCTTCATCTCGCCGGTGAGCGCCACTCCAAGCCGTAGATTGTTGACGACGCGGGTTCCGGGTTTGATGAAATCGGGCCGCGCAGCCTTGACCCAATCGACCGGAAATTCCCAAAGCGGGAGCTGCAGCACACCACCGCCCACGTGACGCCATGAGCCCGCAAGGGCGGGCAAACAATAAATGGCGCGTGAGGCCTGTGCGCCGCCGGCGGAGCGTTCGATCGCCACGCCGATACGAATGGCGGAGGGTTGCGAGGTTGCGAACTCGCAGGCGAATTTTGTGACATCTGCAGCCTTCACGCCCGTGACCTTTTCCACGTATTCCGGTGTGAATTCCCCAGCGCGCTCCTTCAGTTCCGGATAGCCGACGGTGTAGTTGTCGACGTAGTCCTGATCGACCAGGCCCTGCTCGATCATCGAGTTGATGAAGCCCATGGCGAGTGCGCCGTCGGTTCCGGGCTTGGGGCAGATGTGCCAGTCGCTGGCCTTTGCGGTGCGTGACCTGTAGGGATCGATGACGACGACCTTGGCGCCACGTTTCTGCGCTTCGAGAACGAAGGGCCAGTGATGTAGGTTGGTCGAGATCGAGTTACACGCCCAGATGACAATATATTTGGAGTGCACGAAGCTTTCCGGGTCGACGCCGCCCGTCGGCCCATTCGTCATCAGCCATGCGGTCGACGAACCGGACGTGCAGTAGGTCTTCTCGTTGACGGTCGATCCGAGCCGGTTGAAGAATGGGTCGCCTGAGTTGATGCCTTGCACGAGGCCCATGTTGCCCAGATAGCTCTGCGGCATGATCGCTTGAGGACCGTACTTGGCGATGATCTCGCGCCAGCGCTGGCCGATCTCGGAAATCGCTTCCTCCCAAGTGATCCGTTCATATTGACCGGAGCCTTTTGGGCCTGAGCGACGCAGCGGATACATCAGCCGGTCGGGATTGTGGTGGTGGTCGTGGAAATCTTTGAGCTTCACGCACAGGGTGCCACGCGTGATGGGATGGTCCTTGTTGCCTTTGACGTTGACGAGCTTGCCGTCATCCACCTCGTAGATCATGGCGCACGTGTCGGGGCAGTCGTGCGGGCAGGCCCCGAAGAAAGTTTTCCGCTTGAGTTGCTCGTTCATGACGTTCCTCCCGTCGTATCCCTTTGCGGGACTTAGGCTGCCTTATCTCGTGCGGCAGTCTGACCCAGGTCAGAGTGGCAAGCAAGCAGCCTTAGGTTTGATTGGCGTGGGGAAGGGCACAGCAGTCCGCATAGGCGTGCACCTGGCTGTGGGTATCGACGACGGCGTAACTGTTTGCCGATGCGGAGAGAAATTGCGGCCCGATCGGCACTTTGCCGTGCGCGCCGGGAATGTCGAGTACGTAGGTGGGCAACGCCAGTCCGGAAAGGCGTGTCCGCAACTGACGCATCAGTTCCTGGCCCTCTGCAATTGTTGTGCGGAAGTGCGCAGTGCCGGGCGCCAAGTCGCCATGGTGCAAGTAGTACGGCTTCACACGCGTCTCGACGAAGGCGCGCATCAGCGCTTCGAGCGTGGCCACGTCATTGTTTACGCCCTTAAGCAGAACGGTCTGGCTAACCATGGCGATGCCGGACTCTATCACACGGGCGCACGCTTCCCGCGCTGCTTCCGTCATCTCGCGGGGGTGATTTGCGTGCAGCGAAACGTAGACCGTCTTCGAAGATGAGCGCAGGGCGTTGACGAGCGCATCAGTGACGCGTTCAGGCGCAACAGCGGGAACGCGCGTATGCCAACGCAGGATCTTGACGTGCGCGATGGAGTCGAGCTCGGCCGTGATCTGTGCAACCCGACGCGGGGACAGGACGAGCGGATCCCCGCCGGTGAGAATGACCTCCCATATCTCTGAGTGCTCACGAATGTAAGCAAGAGCAGTTGCGAGTTCGGAATCAGAGAGCGCCGGGGCGTTGCCGGGTCCCACGCGTTCGCGGCGAAAACAGAAGCGGCAGTAGACCGGGCAAACGCTGACGAGCTTCAATAGGACTCGGTCGCGATAGCGATGGACAATTCCAGGAACCGGGCTCTTGAGGTCATCGCCTATGGGGTCTTCATTTTCAATCGGATGGCGGTCCAGCTCCCGGCGATCCGGTATGAACTGTCGCGCGATGGGGTCATTGGGGTCGGAGGTATCAATAAGCGTTGCCATGGCCGGCGGTACTGCCACCGCGTAGCGCTCGGCGACATCCGCAATGTCCGATGTACGCTCAGGCGGAACAAGGCCGGCGTCGGCTAGATCGTTGGCTGTCTTCAACGTTTGGCGAAAGGCTGTCATGGTTTGGCACTATCAAAGAGTTGGGCCCCATTGATTGGCCACGGTTGAGCAGCGTTTGCAAGGTACGGCGAGGTCGAACGCTGCACATGTGGGCAACAACAGCTGAACAGCGCGGCGCTGGCCAATCCAAAATATGATAGCGATGACGCAACGACGGTCTCAATATTTCGGGTTGGGCAGGACCAAGAGGATGACATCATGAGATTTGATCGATTGGTTTTTTGGTCAGGGATCTGGAATATCGGCCTCGGAATTATTCTAGTTACACCTGCCATCAATCAACATTTGGGACTGAAAATACCCAATCCATTCTGGCCTTGGATCGCGGCAGCGCTTCTCTGGTACACCTCGGCGGTACTGATTTTGAGCTCTCGGAATGTGAACCAGTACGCTGCGTTCATCTATTGGGAAGCAATTCTCCGATTTGCTGCCGTGGTGATCCTGCTTGCCTACGGGTTTACTTACGTCGGAATCCTAGCAACCATATTGTTTCTGATTACCGACTTTGCGTGGGGGGCTTGCTATGTCGTGGGCTTGCCGCGCATCACCAACCGCACGCACGCGCAGCTCCTTCTGGATCGCCGGGACTAGTCGACCGGCTGCACGGGCAGATCATGTGCCGTTCAGCGGCGTCCAGATCACTTGATCGATGTGCGTTGCCCCAGTGGCGAGCATGACGAGGCGATCGAAGCCCAGCGCACAGCCCGAGGCCGGCGGCATGTGGGCAAGTGCCGCCAGAAAGTCTTCGTCCAGTGGATAGCGTTCGCCATAGCGTTCTTCTTTTTTTGCCATCTCCGCTTCCATCCGTTTTCGCTGCTCGACCGGATCGGTCAGTTCGCCGTACCCGTTCGCGAGTTCAACGCCGCAGCAGTAGAGCTCGAAACGCTCTGACAATCGGGCATCATGCATGCAAGTCCGAGCAAGGGCTGCTTCACTCACCGGATACTCAGTAAGAATGGTGGGGCGACCATTGCCGAGCTTAGGTTCGATGAATGCCGTGAGTACCTTCGAGAAAACATCTGACCAGGTATCATCGGCGCGTGAGGTAATTCCGGCGACCTCCGCCATCGCGGCGAAGTGGTCACGATCGTTCCCGTCCCCGGAGATGGTCGCCAGAATGTCGATCCCGGTATAGCGACTGAAGGCCTGCGCGACTGTGATCTGTTCGGGAGTGGTGCGGGGATTGGATGTTACGCCACGGAACGAAACAAAACGATTGTCGGCTGTCTCGGCGGCGAGTTTCAGCAGCGAGGCGCAATCGCTCATGACCTCATCGTAAGCCGCCCCAACGCGATACCATTCGAGCATGGTGAATTCCGGCGCATGCAGCGGCCCCCGCTCCCGATTGCGAAATACCGGACCCAACGAAAAAATCTTCGTTTCCCCTGCGGCTAAGAGTTTCTTGCAGGCAATTTCGGGGGAGGTGTGCAGATAGAGCGATTGGCGGTTGTCGTCCGTTCCGACGAGCTCGGTCCTAAAGGCGTGCAAGTGCGCCTCGTTTCCCGGAGACGTCTGCAGGCAGGCCGTCTCAACTTCGATAAACCCCTGAGACTCAAACCATCCGCGGATTGCGCTCGTAATGCGCGCGCGCGATCTCAGGAAGGGATGCCGGTCGGCATGCCGTTCCCGATCCCACCAAGGTCTGTCTTTAGAATGGTTAGTCATAAGGTGATTTGAAACATGCCGTTTTGACGATTTTTCCCAGAAGCTTGGCCTTCCTGGCGGGAAAGAGTAAGAGGGGCCCAAGATTCCCCACCTATTGGCCCAGCTGGTGCGGCAGACGCTGGCGGCGGCCTCCTACAACGGAGAATATGTAGTGTCCAAAGTCATGGCCAGTTCCGTGCGCAAAGGCAATGTGCTCGATCTCGATGGCAAGCTAGCGGTCGTATTGAATGCGGAGAATATTCATCCCGGCAAGGGCACGCCCGTCACGCATTTGGAATTGCGGCGTATTTCCGATGGGGTGAAGGTGACGGAGCGCTATCGCACGACCGACCAGGTGGAGCGGGCCTATCTGGACGAGAAGGAATACAACTACCTCTACGAGGACGATACGGGCTACACCTTCATGCACCCTGAGACGTTTGACCAGATCACGGTGTCGAAGGATGTGGTTGGTGACCAGGCGCAGTGGCTTCAGGAGAACATGCCGGTCATGGTGTCACTGCACGAAGGCACCGCGATTTCTGTGGTGTTGCCCCAAAGGGTATCGCTTGAGATCATTGAGGCTGATCCCGTCGTCAAAGGACAAACAGCTTCGTCATCCTATAAGCCGGCTGTGCTCTCAAACGGCGCGAAGATCATGGTGCCTCCACACATTTCGGCAGGCACGCGCGTTGTCGTCATGACGGCTGATGGTTCCTATGTGGAGCGCGCGAAAGACTGACGCCGGCTCAAACAAAGACGTGGCTCAGCACGTCAGTGACGACCAGGACCATCAAGACAAAGCCGATCACGCTTGAGGGATACCAGCCCCATTTGCGGCTGAAGGGCCAGTAGGGCAGCGACGCAATCAGCCCCAGCACGAGGATGCCCAGCAGGATGTGTGGAGGCGACATGGCTTGGCCCTTCTTTCGTCTCGGTTCTCAAGGCGAGTTAGTGTTGCTAACCGTCCGGCAGACATCCATAGGGCGTTACTCGTAGTTCGCCAACTCCCGCCATTGACGGATCTGCAGGGCTCGTGTTGCTGTGCGATCAAGCCGGCAGTTTGCGGCCGTCGGCCTCGCGATCGTACCGCCTTCATAGATAACATAGGCCAGCTCGCAGTCGACATCGCGCATTTGCACCCAGAGTCGCTGGGCCTTGCGCGTTTGGTCTGCTCCCTTCTCGGAGAGCGCTGCGAGCAATTTCTGGTAATCATCGTTGAGCATTTGGTCCCAGACGGCTGTTTCGCTTGTAAGGCACTGGGACATACCGGCCGTCGTATCACCACCAGGCTTTTCCATGCAGCTCCGAGAGGCGCGCCCGATACACTCATAAGTGCTCTGCTGGGATTGGCTTTGGGTTCTTATGCAGGACTCGATGGTCTCTGCGTCGTCGGCGGCAAGCGAAACGGGAAGAAGGACATGCCCCGTCGTGAGCGCCGCAACAAACAGCGTAAGCGCTGTAATCTTTCGCATAAGCACGCCTCAGCACCATGTCATTTAGGGGAGAGCCTTACTCACCTCGAAGACCTCCATGATGCGCGCACCCCGATGGGGACCGTCGACCACAAAAGTCCATTGGCCTTCCGTGTATGTGTCGCACATCTTGACCCCTTTCACGAGAATCCAGTGGCCTTCTTTTCCCTTATGAATGGCAAGAATGTAGTGCTTCCACGCATTGCGTGGTTTTTGCATCCAGCTCCAAAGCGTTGGTCGCTCCTTGCGCGGGCGCGGCATGAAATCCTCTTTGAGCGCCATCGCATAACCGAACTGGGAAAGAGCTGCTTCAACTTCATCGCTGCCGGTCCCCTTAACAACATTCTTGCGCTGAGTATTGCGGCCTGCGCGGATCACATCCTCTATTTTACTGATTGGATAGCCAGTAATCGCGGACAGCACGTAGGGCCCGCAAAATGCCGTACGCCCGGTGTCATTGCGAGCGTCGGCGAGGTTGGAGGTTGTTCTGCCAGGCGTGCTGAGAGCGTCCATAGGGGGCTGCCGTACTGGAATGGTTAATGCAATGTTCCCCAAAGGCGTTTACGAATGGTTAACGACTGTCCCAGCAAGGAAAATCTTGGCTGTCGACTCGTGGCCGGTCCGATAGCGTTATGGGGATGGACCCACCGTTAGGAGGGCGTGGCATGCACGTGGTGGTGGTGTTTTTGGAGGCAAAGCGCGGACAGCAGGGCAAGTTGCGCCAGGCACTGATGGAGCACGCGCAGACCTGCCTCGACGTTGAGCCGGGCTGCCAGCGCTATGACGTCGGTTTTGATCCTCTGGATGGCACGTCCTTTCTAGCCTACCAAATTTATGACGACGAAGCGGCCTTTAACGCGCACCGCGAGCTGCCGCACTATGCAGAGTTTCGTCTGCGATCCGATCCCTGGCTCCTATCTCGGCGCGTTCTCACCTACGAGCAGCTGACCGTAGCAGGGAACGCATGAGCGGGGCGTTGGCGGCCAGTTAATGCAGGGCCCGGGTCACCTCCACTGGTGTACGCTTGGACACTTGTCAGGAGCAGGTTCGGCCGTGCACTATGGTGTGCACAGAGAGAAAGAGCCGGCACAAGGCTTGAGCAACTAGCTAAAGCGAGCTGTAGAACGCCATGCGCTATGAGGACGAGGATCGCGAAAGTCGCAACGTCGAGGATCGGCGCGGCCAACGAGGACCGATTTTCCGCTTTCCTATGGGGCGCGGCATTCGACCCGGCGGACGTGGCGTGCGCATCCCCCTTGGAAAAGGCGGTGTCAGCCTAACAACCCTCTTGATCATCGGTGGACTGTTGCTGTTGTTCGGGATCAATCCGCTTGATCTTTTGAGTCAGGGCGACCGCAACTATCCCCAGGTCCCTCAGATGCCACAATCGAGCCCGGGGGCCGGACGCACGACTGCGGATCGGACCTCGCCCCTCGACATTCCAGGATTGCCGGGGGGCGGAGGAGTTGCCAAGACGGAAGGCGATATGAAGCAGTTCTTGGCGAGGGTGCTCGCAGACACGGAGGACGTTTGGCACAAGGTCTTCCGTGGAATCAACCGCCAATATAGAGAGCCGAAGATGGTTCTCTTTAGCGGCGCCACTCGGACCGCCTGCGGTGTGGGCGTTGCGGCGATGGGACCGTTCTATTGCCCCATCGATCAACAAATCTACATCGATCTCGCCTTTTACGACGAGCTGAAGCGGCGCTTCGATGCGCCAGGTGATTTTGCGCAAGCCTATGTGATCGCGCACGAGGTTGGCCATCACGTACAAATGCAGCTCGGCATTGCCGACAAGGTGCAGCAGCTCAAGTCTGGCATGGACGAACGATCAGCCAATGCTTTGCAAGTGCGCATGGAATTGCAGGCCGACTGTTTGGCCGGTGTCTGGGCCAACCTGAATGATCAGTTGAAGGATCGATTGCAGCCGGGGGACGTCAAGGAAGGCCTCAATGCGGCAAGCCAGATCGGCGACGACATGATGCAGCGCCGTGTTCAGGGCCGCGTCGTTCCCGACGCCTTTACGCACGGTAGCTCTGAGCAACGTGTTAGGTGGTTCCGGGCCGGTCTCAATAGTGGCGACATTGGCGTGTGTGATACGTTTAACGCGACAAATCTCTAATCGATTTGTTTGCGTGAAGAGCAGAGGTGAGCGACGCGCGGAGGTGCAAAGCAGGAGGTTCCGGCCATGAGGCAGACCAACCTCGTGTTGAGTGTGACAATCGCAGCCCTCCTAGGGGCAGCCCTAGGCAATGCGTTGGCATGGTGCGCGAAGGCTCAGGCCGCAGTAATTTCAGTTGCAGGCGTCGGCGAGCAAAGCGTGGTGCAGGGAGTATCACTGCATGGGAAGGTCGCTCCGACCGCCGCCACATTGGACCTTCGCACCGTCGTGTCGCGTGCGCTGGACGATGCAGTTGCGACATGGAAGCGCCGCTTGCGTTTGAGAGCGGAAGAGATCGGCATGGTCCAGCTCTCATTTGTTGGAAAGCTGTCTCCGAACAATTGCTACGGCCTCTACGCCGGCGAAGGGCCCGTTTACTGCAGCGGCAATCACACGGTGTTCGTCGGCACGAGGGCCGCGAGCAGCCTCATGGCGCGGTTTGGAGAGCATGGTGAGGCTGGCATCAGCTTTCTGATCGGTCATGAGGTGGGGCACCACATCCAGAATCTTCACGGACGGTTCCGGTGGTTGCGGCGAACGGTTAGAAGTGCACCTTCGAACGCGGTCAATCTCATTCGCCGATTCGAACTTGAAGCCGATTGCCTTGCAGGCGTTTGGGTGCACGACAGCCGGGCGTGGGTCGGGTCCAGAGGATTTCGATCGGATCTGCTTTCGGCCGTCAAGGCCATGGGCGATGAGAGCGTCTTGGGAGATGCGGCTCGCTCATCGTCGACGCAGCGCGCGCTGCACGGCACATCAGAACAGAGGGTGCGTTGGTTCTCGCGAGGCCTGACGAGTGGCAGCGTGAAAGCCTGCAATACGTTCGCAGGCGCCAAGCTCTAAGCTGAGCCGTCTGCCTCTCCTAACAGGATACGTCTTAAATCGGTGGCGGCAGGGCGCTGCCCGAATAGGTTCCGACCTTGCAGGGATAACCTCTTTGGCTCAGGACACTGCAAACGATCTCGGCCTGGACCTCAGTTCCAATCGGCCCGGCTACAAGTTCATAGGTCTTATTATTGGACGGCCCGCTCACAGTGTAGCGTGGCTTAAGGTGTCCGATCGCATCCTTGTTGCGATCGCTGAGTAACCTCCAGTTCAGCTGGAGGGCAGCAATCGATGGTCCAATAGCCAAGCGCACGCCTGTTGCGGATGTCGGTGCAGGCACTGAAGCAGCGGCGAGTTGGGTGGGAACCTTAGGCTTTCTTACCGGCGTTGGGACGACAACGGTCTCGACCTGCTTTTGCGTGATAGCTGCCGTTTCGATGACATCAGTGGCGGTCGCGTTCGCTGTCGATCCGGATCGCGAAATGCTGCTTGTCTCCAAGGAGTCCTGGTTCTGTTGCTGAGCGTTGAGTACGGTCGGTTGTACAGATGCGCTCTTCTGAGGCGAATTGGATCCAGGTGCCTCCCCAGTCGTTTGCTCGGCCGGGTTCTGGATCGAAATCGTTTGCTCGACGACGGAGAGCCGCTGTTCGACGATCTTGTCGCCTTTGAAATTCTCTTCCACGACCGATTTGATCTTCGCAACGTCCATACGGAGTTGACCAACGGTCTGACGCATCGGCTCGATGTCGGCGACCGCCCTCGTAAGATCGCGTTGTTGTGAATTGTCGACCCTTTCCGTTGAGGCCTGTTGGCTTAGGCGCGCCATGAGTTCTGGCTGCGTTCCCAGAAGCACAAGGTAGGCCAGAGCAGCTGTACCCACCGAGACCCAAATCCAAACATAGGGGGTAAGCGAGCGCCGACGGGCGGGGCGAAGGTCTTGCGGAACCGGCATGTTCTGGCTTCCAAAGGTTAGCAGTGAGTACGCTTCACGAATGGGCGTTAGCGCCGCCCTGCCGGATCAAATTACGTACCCCGGGCAATGGGCGAAGCCGAGACGGGATCGGACCGAATGGTGATTGAGTCTGGTACGAAGGGTCAACGCGCGATCCGGCGAATCAGTGGACGATCTGTGGACGAGCGCGCGCGCCTCACCGCCGGAGCCCTTGCAGACCGGCCAAAGGAGTTAATGCGTGCTCGGCCTGTGTTTTGCGGGCAACACGCTGCAAAACGTGGTGACGTGAGGTTGGCCCCGCAGAAGTCGTCTTGTAGTCGACGCAGTGGGGGAGCTATGAAGCGCCTTGCGGTGCGTGGTTTATTTCCACTCCGCCAGAATGTTCGTTAGCCACCCGTCTTGGGTCAATTCACTCAACGATAGAGGCCGGATGACTCGCCGCCCGTTGGTCACGGTAATCCTTGCCGCCGGCAAGGGTACCCGAATGAAGTCGGAAAAGCCCAAGGTACTCCATGCGATCGGGGGGCGGTCCATGCTGGGCCATGTGCTGGCCGTGACGGAGCAACTCGGTGCGCAAAGCACCGCAGTTGTGATCGGACCGGAAATGGAAGCGGTTCGCGATGAAGCGCTCCGACAGGCGCCAGGTGCGGGTATCTGGATTCAATCCGCTCAAGATGGGACTGCGCGTGCGGTGTTGACCGCTCGTGACGCCCTTGCCGGGCACTCGGGTGACGTCTTGGTTCTCTACGCGGATACGCCCCTGCTGACTGCCGATACGCTGGAACGAATGCGGGCACGACTGGATGAAGGGGCCGGGATCGTCGTCCTCGGCTTTGAGGCGGTTGATCCGGCAGGCTATGGGCGGCTCCTGATAGACGAGAGCGGGTGGTTAGGCGCGATCCGTGAGGACAAGGATGCAAGCGATGGGGAACGTTGCATCAGACTTTGCAATTCGGGCGTCATGGCTTTCCGGGTCGATGATTTGCCCGCGCTTCTCGATCGCGTCGGCAACAACAATGCAAAGGGCGAATTCTATCTTACAGATGTGGTGGAGATCGCAAGTAAGAATGGCTTGCGCGCGGCCGTCGTCGAATGCACCGAAGATGAGGTGCTGGGTGTTAACGCGCGCAATCAACTCGCTGAGGCGGAGGCCATCTTCCAGAATCGAGCGCGTCTATCAGCAATGCGAGACGGGGCAACACTGATTGCACCAGAAACCGTCTGGTTCTCCTACGACACAAAGATCGGTAGGGACGTGGTGGTGGAACCGAACGTATTCTTTGGTCCTGGTGTCTCGGTCGAGGACGGTGTTGAGATTAAGGCCAACTGCTATATCGAGGGCACCCGCATCGGGCGCGGGGCACGTATTGGACCATTTGCGCGGTTGAGGCCTGGGGCGGACGTTGGGCTTAAGGCCCACATTGGCAACTTCGTTGAGATCAAGAACGCGGTGATCGGCGTCGGTGCCAAAGTGAACCACCTGACATATATGGGTGACGCGGACGTCGGGGCAGGGGCCAATATCGGTGCCGGCACGATTGCCTGCAACTACGACGGATTCTTCAAGCACCGCACCCAAATCGGTAACAATGCTTTTGTAGGCTCGAACTCATCGCTTGTTGCACCGGTCACAATTGGTGACGGCGCTTACATTGGGTCAGGTAGCGTCATCACGAAGAACGTGTCCGCTGACGCGTTGGCGCTGGAGCGCTCGGCCCAAGAGGAACGGACCGGCTGGGCAGCGAAGTTCCGCGCCATCATGACGCGGCGCAAGGCCAAAGCGGGCTAAGTAGCTTGGTGTTGCACTGCGCAAGTAGCAGAAACATAGTGTGATTTGAGGGCCATAGCGAGGGCCCGATAGCATGACTCGCGGGACCGGACTTGGGACGATCGAGGGCTAGAACGCATGTGCGGCATCGTCGGTATCATCGGGGGAAAACCGGTTGCGACCGAGCTGGTCGACGCACTGCGCCGGCTTGAGTATCGCGGCTACGATTCAGCAGGCATTGCTACGGTGGAGAACGGTCATCTCGAGCGACGTCGCGCCGAAGGCAAGTTGCGCAACCTTGAGGCCCGTCTCCTAAGCGAGCCGCTTCGCGGACACACTGGTATCGGTCACACGCGCTGGGCCACGCACGGTCGCCCGACAGAAACCAACGCGCACCCGCACATGAATGCTCAGGTGTCGGTCGTGCACAATGGGATCATTGAAAATTTTCGGGAGTTGAAGGCCGAACTGACAGCAAAGGGCCACACGTTCGAGACGGACACGGACACTGAAGCCATTGTGCATGTCATCACGGACGAACTCTCCCAAGGTCTCACGCCGCAGGAGGCCGTAAGGGCGGCGCTTGCTCGGCTGCAAGGCGCGTTTGCACTCGCGATCATATTTGCCGGACACGATGATCTGATGGTTGCTGCGCGCCAGGGAAGTCCTCTCGCAATCGGTCACGGCAATGGCGAAATGTATCTGGGCTCGGATGCCATCGCGCTCGCTCCGTTTACCGACGCAATCACGTATCTGGAGGAGGGGGATTGGGCGGTTCTGCACCGCAATGGTGTCGAGATTTTTGACCGCGCAGGGATGGGCGTTGACCGCCATCGCGTGAAATCCGTCGCCAGCTCACTTCTGGTTGACAAAGGCAATCACCGCCACTTCATGGCGAAGGAAATCCACGAACAGCCTGACGTCATCAGCCATACGCTTGCCAACTATATCGACATGGGCGCAGGCACCATTGATTTTCCCGATTTGGGCATCGATCTCGCGAAAATTCCCCGTGTGACGTTGTCTGCCTGCGGCACGGCCTATTACGCCGCGCTCGTCGGCAAGTATTGGATCGAACGGTACGCTCGCGTGCCAATTGAGATCGATGTTGCATCTGAGATGCGCTACCGCGAGCCGCCGCTTCCCGAAGGCGGCCTTTCGATCTTCGTCTCTCAGTCGGGCGAGACGGCCGATACGCTGGCGACGCTGCGTCATGCCAAGACGCAGGGCCAAAAGATTGCCTCGATCGTTAATGTGCATACGTCTTCGATTGCGCGCGAGTCAGATGCCATTCTGCCGACGCTTGCCGGGCCGGAGATCGGTGTGGCTTCGACAAAGGCGTTCACCTGCCAGCTTAGCGTTCTTGCCTGCTTGGCGATCGCGCTGGGCAGGGCGCGCGGAACCGTGAGCAGCGAAGAGGAGCGCGCCATGGTGCAAGCTCTGATCGAGGTGCCGCGGCACATCTCGACGATCCTTCGCAACGAGCAGCAGTTTGAAGAAATCGCGCATCAACTTTCGAAGTCCCGTGATGTGCTCTACCTCGGCCGTGGGACTAGCTATCCGCTCGCCTTGGAGGGCGCGCTGAAACTGAAGGAAATTTCCTACATTCATGCTGAAGGGTATGCGGCTGGCGAACTGAAACACGGGCCAATCGCACTGATCGACGAGAATGTTCCCGTCGTCGTTGTGGCGCCCCAGGACGATCTCTTCGACAAGACGGTTTCAAACATGCAGGAGGTCGCTGCGCGTGGCGGCCAGATCATTCTCATTTCGGATGCGGATCAGGAAATGGTTGGCTGCAAGGTTGCGGCCCACATCGCCATGCCGGAGGCAACGGGGTTCTCCAACCCGCTGATCTGCGCAGTGCCGGTCCAACTTCTCGCCTACCATACCGCCGTCGTTATGGGGACGGACGTCGATCAACCACGTAATCTGGCCAAATCCGTAACTGTGGAATAGGGGAAAACCTAAGATTCTCAATGGCCCAGGATTTGCCTCTATGTCGTGTTTGACATAGGCTGCGCCGCGAGGGACGTGTGCGGCACCGCTGCAAAAAGACCAGGGAAAAAGATGGGGCTCGTTCCGCGAATTCTCGCATCGTTGCTGATTCTGGGCGTAGCTGCGCCTTCGGCCGCGTGGGCCTTTGACGGCCCCACTCAGGTGCAGAGCGGGGCGAAAAACCCGACCCAGTCATCCAAGAAAGGCAAAGACGGCGCCGCCTCGTCACAGAACTCAGCCTCAAAGGGTAAGAAGTCATTGGACGCAGGAAAAAAGGCATACCAGGCGGGGGATGCGAAACGGGCCGTCAAATTGATCAACACTGCGATGGCGAGCAAAGAATTGTCGAGTCAAGAGATCGCTCAGGCTCTCTACTACCGCGGCCTCGCCTACAAGAAAGCCGGCGTCCCAGGGCGCGCAATCTCCGACCTATCGGGTGCGATCTGGATGAAAGGTGGGCTCACCTCAAGCGAGAGGGCCCAGGCGACGAAGGTTCGAGATGCGGCCTACCGCGCGGCCGGTATCAACAACCCGCCAGGAACGTCCCAATCGAAGCTTGCGGTCGCGTCACCGGCAAGCAATGCCGCCGCAGATGCATTCAGCGGTTGGGAGACGGCAACCAAAGACATCGGCGTTCCCGATTCTCCGAAGCCAACAACGACTGCCGCGGCATCACCGACGCCAGCACCCAGCGCGAGTCAGACATCGGCACCCACATCGACATCAAGCACATCAAGCTCCGGTGGGGGAATCGGCGGCTTCTTTAGCAACGTTACGAACTTCTTCAGCGGTGGATCGTCCAGCGATCAACCCGCCCCGCAAAGCCCGACTCCGGTCACGACCGCCTCGACCAAGTCGCCACCAGTTGAGTCATCCAGCTGGACCCAAAGCACACAGGTTTCTGCAGCACCTTCCGCGGCCGCGCCAAAGCCGCCCCCACAAGTGACGACACCCTTTAAGACGCAAGTCGCTGTCGCGCCGTCGGGCACCAACGCTGCCGAACGCACGGCGACTGGAAAGTACCGCGTGCAGGTTGCCTCGGTGCGGTCCCGAAGTGAAGCGAATGCCGTCGCGGCACAGGTCATCGCGAAATATGGTTCTCAGCTTGGATCGCGGCGACCGGTCATTGACGAAGCGGTTGTCGGCAGCATGGGGACGTTCTATCGGGTGCGCCTGGGACCCTACGCCAGTGCAAATGAGCCAGAAAAACTTTGTGGCTCGTTGCGCTCAAGCGGTTTCGATTGCTTGGTTGTGACGCAGTAGGCAGCGTCGTCACGCCGCGATAGACCTCTGGTGGGGAGCCCTTTGGCTCAGTGCATCACATAGCACCTCGATCCCCCTTCAGCTCTGCTACAATACGTGTGAGACTATGATGCCAGCGCCGGACGGGTGGATCCGGCGATAACCTCAGATCGTGGACGGGGACATGAGCGCGAATGCGCCCAAATCGAATGATGGTGGCTTAAACCAGAGAGTGTCCGAGTTTCGGGCCGGCTTGGAAAGGCTTGCCAAGGAAGAGGACCCCTCTGGGTGGCACATTGGCGCGCGTGTCAGGAACTACTTCCTTACGGGCCTGGTGATCGTCGGGCCGGTGACAATCACCATCTACATTGCCTGGTGGTTCATCAACGTCATCGACGCATGGATCAAGCCGTTTATTCCTGCTGCCTATTTGCCCGACACGTATCTGCCGTTCTCGATTCCTGGGCTCGGCGTCATCATCGCGTTTGCAGCATTGACGCTCATTGGCGCGCTTGCAGCCAATCTCTTGGGTCGCACGTTGATCAGCTTCGGCGAGATGATGCTGAGCGGCATGCCGATTGTTCGCAACGTCTACCGTGCCCTCAAGCACATCTTTGAATCGGTCATTTCCGCAACGGGCCCAGGCCAAGCATTCCAAAAAGTTGGCCTGATCGAGTTCCCCTCAAAAGGGTTGTGGTCGATTGTATTTGTAACGGGTGACACAACGGGGGAGGTCGGTACGTCGAAACCGGGCGGCGAAGAAGACCTTGTCACGGTTTTCATGCCGACCGGCATTGTGCCGCCCACCGGATTCGTGTGCTTCTTGCCCAGACGCAACGTGACGTTCCTGGACATGAACATCGAAGATGCCGCCAAGGTGATCATCTCGGCTGGCATGGTCACGCCTGAGTCGCAGGCAAAGATGCAAGAGCTTGCTGAGCAGTCGCGCAAGCAGGATCTAACGCCCTCACCGAAGGCCTAAGCGGCGCGAAACAGCCTTACCGCTTCGTCACACTCGAAAACGTACAGTAATGTACGCAGCGCTTGGCCGCGCGGACTGGCAAGGTGAGGGTCATTGTGGAGGACGAGCCGCGCATCATCTCTTGCGGCCGAAAGTAGTTCGACAAAACCCGTAACCTCCGCGACCCGAAAGCCCGGTGTGCCGCTTTGGCGGGCGCCCAGAACTTCACCACCCCCCCTGAGTTCCAGATCCTTTTCTGCGATTAGGAATCCGTCCTCGGTTGCCTCCATCATCTCCAGCCGTTGACGCGCCGTCTCCCCGAGCGGTGACTTGTACAACAGCATACAGAAACTCTCGCGCGAACCGCGCCCGACGCGACCGCGCAACTGATGGAGTTGCGCAAGCCCGAAGCGCTCTGCGTGCTCGATCACCATGATGTTTGCATTGGGCACATTGACGCCGACTTCGATCACAGTCGTTGCGACGAGGATCTTCAATCGGTTTTCCGCGAAGGCCTCCATGGCGGCATCTTTTGCTTTGTCGGGCATGGCTCCGTGTAGAAGCCCGACACTGTCTTGGCCGAAAATCTGGGCCAAGTGGGCATGGCGTTCCTCGGCTGCGGCAAGTTCGGAGACCTCCGAGCTTTCGATCAGCGGGCAGACCCAATAGATCTGTGCACCCTCTGCCAGTTGCGCGCGCAGGCGCGCGACGAGCTTCTCGATCGCGTCTGTCGGGATTTTCTTGGTGACGACCGGTTTGCGGCCAGGAGGCTTCTCGGTGAGCCTCGATACGTCGAGGTCACCGTAGTGCGTCATCAGGAGCGTTCGCGGTATGGGTGTCGCCGTCATGACGAGGACGTCGGTGGCGGCGCCGGCCCCCTTCGACTGTAACGACAACCTTTGGTGCACGCCAAATCGATGCTGCTCATCGATGACGGCAAGGGCAAGATCACGAAATGCAACATCGGGTTGGAAGAGTGCGTGCGTCCCGATCAGGATGTCGACATCACCATTGGCGATCGCTGTAAGAATGTCGTTGCGGGCACGTCCCTTCTCCCGGCCCGTCAAGAGAGCAACACGAAGCCTGGCCTTCTCGGCCAGCGGACCAATCGATTCCATGTGCTGGCGGGCGAGCACTTCCGTCGGTGCCATCAATGCGGCTTGGCCACCCGCTTCAACGGCTATGGCCATGGCCAGGAAGGCGACGACGGTTTTGCCCGACCCTACATCGCCCTGCAGGAGGCGTAACATTGGATGGGGCGCGGCCATGTCCGCTTCTATCTCACGGACCGCTTCGCGTTGCGCGTTTGTCAGCGTGAAGGGAAGTGCATCGGCGATAGAATCTCGAAGCTTTCCGGTGCCCTTGATGCTTCGGCCAGTTCGCTTCTTGAGGTTCTCGCGCACAAGCGCAAGCGCGAGCTGCCCCGCAAGAAGTTCATCATAAGCAAGCCTCTGGCGTGCTGCGCCACCGGTTGAAACATCGTCTGCTTCAACGGGTCGGTGGAGACGCTGCAGTGCTTCTATGAAGCTCGGCCAGCTGCGCGCTTTGATCCATTTGGGATCCTGCCACTCGGGCATGGGCCGGATACGCTCGAGCGCTTGGCGCGTGGCTTTCTGTACGACTTTTCCCGATAGTCCCGCGGTGAGCGGATAGACGGGCTCGAGTAGCGGGAGTTCGTCGCGCGCCTCAGGCGGCACGATGTAGTCGGGGTGGGGCATCTGCAGGGTGTCTGCATAGCGCTCAACGCGACCCGACACGTAGCGCTCCTCTCCTACAGGAAGATGGCGCTCGATGAATTTCCGCTCGGCGTGAAAGAAAACGAGCTCAAGCCGGCCCGTGTCATCTTCGGTCAGAACCTTGTAGGGGGCACGTGTCTTGCTGCGGGGCGGAGCTTTGTGCTTCAAGACGCGGACTTTTAGCGTCGCGATGGTGCCAGGCACCGCGCCGGCGACCTTCGGCTCGGCTCTGCGGTCGACGACGCCTGCCGGCAGATGCCAGAGAAGATCGATCACGCGGGGCTCGGTCACACCCGGCGGCAGCACAAGACACTTCTTGAGCAATAGGATCAACCGCGGACCAATCCCGGTCAGCGATTGCACCGAGGCAAACAATGGCGTGAGCTCAATGGGTCGCATGGGCTCGGCGTGACCTGGCGTGGGCGAAGTGCGGATGCTGTCGTATGGCGCCAAACAAGCTCTAGACTGTCCGCGGCGCCATCGTCGCTTTGCGGATGGGAGAACCAGCGTTATATGAACCCCATCCGGCGAGAGGGTGGCGGGCGCACCGAACGGCGTCAAGCCTCTCACCTGGGTTATCCAACAGAGCCAGCCCTGCCCATGACCGATGACATTGAGCTGCGCCGCCGCCGAGTGGCCTACCGGGCAACTCATCGGGGTACCAAGGAGATGGACCTGATCCTGGGGCGGTTTGCGCAGGCTCGATTGTCAGGGATGAGCGAGGGTGAATTAGCCATATTTGAGCGATTTGCCGCCCTGCCCGACCCAATATTGGCTGGTTGGTTTTCACAGATTGAATGCCCGAACGAGGCGGAATTTGTCGCGCTGATTGGGGTGCTGCGGGCGTTTCACGGATTGAGCGAACCCAACAAGGTCGTTTCGGAAAAGACGGAACAATGACGAAGAGTGAGGCGAAAGGCGCGGTGCGGTCCGATCACATTATTGCTGGCGTACCGGAGGGACTCGATGCGCTTGTCCTGGCGCGGCTCGTTAGCGATGCACAACCGGCTTCATCTCCGGCCACGCTGTTGCACGTCGCCAGGGACGATCGCCGCGTCGATGCTCTGGAGCAGGCGCTGGCGTTTTTTGCCCCAAATATTCGCGTCATTCCATTTCCCGCTTGGGACACAGTGCCCTACGATCGCGTCGGCCCCCGCGCGGATATTGTTGCCAAGCGGATCACGGCACTCAGCAAGCTCGAACTCGCAAAACGTAAACATCCCACCATTGTTCTCACGACCGTCAATGCCATACTGCAGCGGGTGCCCCCGCGCGATTTTCTCCGCCGCGCGCTAAAGCAGGTGGCACCCGGTCAGCGCATCGACATGGCACGCCTTGCGCAACGCCTGTCGCTGATGGGCTACGTACGCACGGGCACAGTGATGGAGCCGGGCGAGTATGCGGTGCGCGGCGGTATCGTCGATCTCTTTCCGCCAGGCCGCACGTCTCCTGTGCGTCTCGACTTCTTCGGGGATACACTCGAGACCATCAAGTCATTCGAGGTGCAGACTCAGCGCACGACAAAACCGGTGCAAAAGCTCGCACTCATGCCTGTGAGTGAAGTGGCGTTCGGGGAGGATGCTGAGAAACTGTTTCGCAGCCGCTATGTCGAGCTGTTTGGCGGGGCGACGGGCGATGATCCCATGTACGAGGCGATTAGTGCGGGCCACCGTTATCCGGGCGAAGAGCACTGGCTGCCACTGTTCCACGATCAATTGGATACGCTTTTCAACTACACCGGCGACGCGCCCGTGAGTTTCGACCATTTGGTCAATGAGGCTGCGGAGCAGCGCTTCGAACAGATCGCAGAGCACTACGACGCGCGCTGCGAGGCGCTCGAAGAGCAGACCTTCGGTGCGCCGCCCTATAAGCCAGTTCCACCGGAGCGAATGTTTCTCGATGGTGCGTCCTGGGCGGAGGCGCTCGCAGCTCGTTCCGTATACCGATTGACGCCATTTGAGGAAGCTGAAGGGCCGAATGTTCGTTCGTGGCATGGGCGCGGCGGGCGGACCTTCGCAAGCGAGCGCCAACAGGGTGATGTCAATGTCTTTGATGCGGTTGTCTCCCATGTGCGCAACGTTCAAACCAAGAACAAGCGCGTGATCATTGCAGCCTGGACTCCTGGCGCGCGCGAGCGGTTGACTTCACTTCTTGCCGACCATGGCCTCAAAGAAGCGCAAAAGGTCGAGAGTTATGCCGAGGCGATGGGGCTTCCCGGAGGGACGGCCGCGCTTGCCATCTTGGGGCTTGAACAGGGGTTCGAGACGCCGGAGCTGGCCGTCATCGGTGAGCAGGACATTCTGGGTGACCGCCTCGTTAGGCCGAGGCGCAAGGCGCGCAGTGCTGTCGATGTGCTCACCGAGGCAACGAGCCTCTCCGTTGGTGATCTTGTCGTGCATGCTGATCACGGCATCGGCCGCTTTTCGGGATTGAAAACGATCACCGTTCTGGATGCGCCGCACGACTGCCTGGAGCTACACTATGCGGGTGGCGACAAGCTCTTTTTGCCGGTCGAGAACATCGAGTTGTTGTCCCGCTTCGGCGCAGATGAGAGCGATGCGCAGCTCGACCGTTTAGGTGGCGTTGCCTGGCAATCGCGCAAAGCCCGCCTGAAGAAACGTCTCCGCGAGATCGCCGCCGAACTCATCAAGATCGCGGCCCTCCGGCAGCTCAAGGAAGCCGCAGCGATTGCCCCTGCTGAAGGGATTTACGACGAGTTTGTCGCGCGCTTCCCCTACGAGGAAACGGAGGACCAGGAGACCTCGATCGAGGCGGTGCTCGAAGATCTCAACTCTGGTCGGCCGATGGACCGGCTCGTGTGCGGCGATGTCGGTTTCGGCAAGACGGAGGTCGCACTGCGGGCCGCCTACGTTGCCGCGATGAACGGGCTTCAAGTCGCCGTCGTTGTCCCGACGACGCTTCTTGCCCGTCAGCATTTCAAGACGTTCAGCGATCGTTTCAAAGGACTTCCGGTCAAGGTGGCGCAGGCCTCGCGTCTCATCGCCGCCAAGGAACTTGCGCAAGTGAAGGAAGGTCTGAAGAGCGGCGATATCGACATTGTCATTGGAACGCACGCGCTGCTTGGCAAGTCGATAAACTTCGCCCGGCTCGGCCTGCTCATCATTGATGAAGAGCAGCACTTTGGGGTGACGCACAAGGAGCGGCTCAAGAAGCTCAAAGAAGATGTGCACGTCTTGACGCTTTCGGCGACGCCAATCCCAAGGACGCTACAGTTGGCTCTGACAGGCGTGCGCGAGCTTTCGTTAATCACGACGCCGCCTGTCGACCGTCTGGCAGTACGCACCTACATCTCGCCGTTTGACCCTGTGATCGTCCGCGATGCTCTCAGGCGTGAGCGGTTCCGGGGTGGTCAAAGTTTTTACGTCGTGCCTCGCATCTCTGATCTCGAAGAAGTAACGGAGTTTCTGCGTGAATCGGTACCGGAGCTGACGTTCGCGCGTGCCCACGGGCAGTTGCCTCCAGGCGAGTTGGAGGATGTCATGACCGCTTTCTACGATGGACGTTACGACGTGCTTTTCTCGACGGCGATCGTGGAGTCCGGGCTCGATCTGCCCAATGCCAACACACTAATTGTGCATAGAGCGGACATGTTCGGCCTCGCACAGCTTTACCAGCTGCGCGGCCGTGTTGGACGGTCCAAGACGCGCGCCTACGCCTACTTCACCATTCCGCTCGACAAACGTCTGACGGAAGCGGCGGAAAAGCGCTTGAAGGTACTGCAGTCGCTCGACACGCTCGGCGCCGGATTCTCGCTGGCCTCGCACGATCTCGATATTCGCGGCGCGGGCAATCTGTTGGGCGAAGAGCAGTCAGGCCACATCCGCGAGGTTGGGTTCGAACTTTATCAATCGATGCTCGAGGAGGCTGTCGCGTCCATGAAGGGCGGTGATGTGGCCGGTGATGTTGAGCAGTGGAGCCCGACGATTTCGCTTGGGACGGCCGTGCTGATCCCGGATACCTACGTTGCCGACCTACAACTCAGGCTCGGCCTTTACCGGCGGTTGTCGACGCTTGAAACGCGCAGTGAGATCGACGCCTTTGCGGCCGAGTTGGTCGATCGTTTCGGTGAGATGCCGGAGGAAGTGAAGCATCTTCTCGACATTATGGAGATCAAGGGGCTGTGCCGTCAGGCGGGCATCGCGCAGGTCGACGCAGGCCCGAAGGGTGCGGTGGTTTCTTTCCACAAGAACGAGTTTGCAAATCCGGAAGGTCTCATTGCGCTTGTACAGTCAACGGGCGGACGCATCAAAGTGCAGCCCGATCAGAAGCTCGTCTATCGCGGTCATTGGGATCTGCCAGATGAACGGCTCAAGGGCGTGCGCGCGATGGTGACGAAGCTCGCCAACATCGCTGAGGAGGCGCGCAAGGCCGCGTGATACGTCCAAGCGCACGGCGAAGGTTTAATAGACCGTTTGCGCTCAACGATCGAACGCATCACCAGTTTATCTCAGATTGGAGCAAAGCGTGCCAATCGGAGACAATGTAGTAAACTGTCGAAAGTACATTCTTAGGCAGCACTATAGTTACATTGAAAAGTCTGCGCGCTGATGGTTAAAGTTAGACGGCGAGTAGCAGTTCTCGTCCTGCGCTGCGATCCAATGCTTCACGAGAAAGATCGTTCCAACGCACATGCCAAATAACTGCAAATTTTGTGGAGAGGAAAGGCCATGACGACGATGAAAATTATGGCAGCTATTGCCGCCTCGAGCCTGTTAGCAGTGCTTTCACTATCCCCCGTCTATGCCGAGGACGTCCCGGCGATGGAAAAAGAGCAGATGGACGGGTCCGCTAAGCCGGATGTTGACCCCGGCGCATCCAAGGGTCCGGACGCACCGATCCCAATGCAAGAAAAAGAGCAGATGGACGGCTCTGCTCAGCCGGACGTGGACCCCGGTGCATCGAAGGGAGCCGACCAGCCCATTCCAACGCAAGAGCAGGAGCAGATGGAGTAGGGGAACCAACCCTCTGTTTCTGGGGCGAAGCGGTTGCTCGTCCGAATCTCATCTGCTCGGCCGGCAACATGCGATCGTCTGGTTGCATGAGTGTGGGCCGGGTTGGATTGCTGGCCACTGGTTTCCGCCAGTGGCCGGCGTTGGCAATGTTTGTATGAGTGTCCACGTTTTGGCGCCAAACGGACTCCAGTTGCGGCGTGCGCGCGACGGGGAGGAGGGTTCTGCGTGAAGAAAACCATGAAGAATCCAAGACTGTTCGTCCTCCTTGGCGCACTTGCGTTTGGCTCAATTGGCATCTTGCTTTCGCAGAGTGATATCAAACCGGCGTCCCGTCTGCAGGGCGGGCCAACTGTCCAATCCTCGACGGGATCGGATGTGCCGCGTTCAAGTGGCAGGACGGCAATCGCAAGCGCTGGTGACAGCTTGGCGGCTTGTCTTAGAGATTGCAGGCTCCAATTTGCCACCTGCCTCAGCGTCCAGGTCTCGCCACTAGAGGAAGCGGAGTGCCGCCAACTCAACGAGCAATGCCAGGACAAGTGTTACTGAGGCCAATATCGTTTGGCGTCCTCTAGACCGCTCGACATCCATCATTGCTTGCGGAGTTTAAGTGCTGAGCGCTTGATCTTGCCGTTTGCCGTGCGTGGAAGCGACTCGACGAAAACGTACTCGCGCGGGCTCTTGTAAGAGGCAAGGCGCTCCTCGGTAAAGCGCGCAATGTCTTGCTTGTCTGGGGATACGCCCTCGTGCGGGACGATAAAGGCGGCGATGACGCTTATGTCTTCGCGTACGGGCACTTCCGCACAGGCGACATCAAGGACGTGCGGGTGTTGGGACAGGACCAACTCGACCTCGTGCGGTGAGACACGATAGCCTAGCGCCTTCATCATATCGTTCGCACGGCCGCGATGGACGACGTACCCCTCGTCATCGAATGCTGCGAGGTCGCCGCCAATGAACCAGTCCTCGCGATAGACCTCGGCCTCCTCCACAGGCCGGTTCCAATAACCGAGCATCAATCCAGGGTCGGAGCGGTGGACGGCAAGCAATCCTTCCTTGCCCGGCCTGAGCGGCTCCGTGCCCCCTTCGAGCGGCAGGATCGCTATTCTGCGGCCGGGTTGCGGCTTACCGACGGTGCCAGGTTTGCGCGGCACAGTGGGCGAGGAGGAGATGTAGGTGGAGATCTCGCTCATGCCGAGCGCCTCATAAAGGTGCGTTCCTGTCTTGCTTTTCCATTCCTCGAATAGCCCGGACGGTGGTGTCTCGCCGGCGATGAGGCCATGGCGTAGACAGGAAAAATCATCACGCACCGGTCGTCCGTACTTGAGCATTTGCCGGTAGACGCCAGGTGTTGCCGCGAACATTGTTGCGGCGGTTTGTCGGATCAGCCGCGGCCACAATGCGGGGTCCTTTTCACCGGTGTAAATGTTGGCGATCGCGCCGTTGGCCCAAGGGTCGGTGAGGCCAGTACCCATCGTGTATGTCCAGTTGAAGGAGCCTGCGTGCAGCATGCGATCGTCGGGACCGATCCCATACCAGCCTTGATACATAGGCCGGCGTCCAACGGCAGAGCGGTGTGCGTGCAGCACGCCTTTCGGATAGGCGGTTGTTCCAGATGTGTAGATGAGGAACGCTGGATCATCGGCGGTCGTGTCAGCCCACGTGGCCCTTGGTCCTCGCGTTATCATGTTGGAAATCTCAGCAGCCGCGAACGTGCGCACACCGGCCGGCACGTCCGCGAAACCAAGGCTCTCTTCAATCGCTATTGCTTCGGCACCCGAGTCGTCGAGCAGGAACCGTGCTTCGCGTTCGGTGAGCTGCGGCGAGGTCGGAATTGCCACGAAACCACCTGCAATCGCCCCAAAGAATAGCAGCGCGTACGAGCTCGTGTTTTCAAGTCGAATGAGGATGCGGGCGCGCGGGGCCAGACCAGCCGCTTTGAGACCACCAGAGATGCGCAGCACGGCATCCTCGAGCTCTGCGTAGGTCCAGACCTCCGTGGGCGCGCTATCTCCGGGATCGTGAACCACGGCCAACGCAATAGCGGCCGCCCGCCTCGCTGCCGGCGTGCCAATACAATAGGCCGCCATATTGAAGTGCAGCGGGGGTGTCTCTTTGATTGGTGCGTCGGCCATACGGTTCTGGCGGGGCTACTAGCCTCCAGCCGACCACCAGCTGTCGAGGTTATAGCCGAAGAGCGGGGTTTTAGCCGGGTGTTTCAGTTGCGTCCAATAGGCGAGCCATTGCTTGGGGATATGAAATAGGGGGATGACATAGTCTCCGGATAGGAGCACACGGTCCAGCGCTCGGACGGCGGACACGAAGCCATCCTCTGTCTCAGCCTCAAGCATCGCTTGAATCATTGCGTCGGCGGCCGGATTCTTGACCCCCGCAAAGTTATAAGTGCCGGGCGTGTCTGCGGCCTTCGATGACCACCGGAACAGCTGCTCATTTCCGGGTGAGAGGGACGACGGCCACGTGTTGACGATCATATCGTAGTCGTAGTTCGTCAGGCGCTCTTGATATTGGGCACCATCGACGATGCGCACGCTCACCTTGATGCCGAGTTGCTCAACGTCGCGCGCAAAGCTCAGAAGCAGACCTTCTTGAGCGGTGGATTCGGCCAATATTTCGAATGTGAGTTGCCGTCCGTCCGCCGGATTGACGAGTTTTCCGTCCTTCAAGGTGTAGCCGGCCTCTTTGAGCAGACGGAAGGCAGCCCGCTGGTTCTTACGATTGTGCCCCGTGCCGCCAGTGGACGGGAAACGGTATGTGCCATCCAATATCTTCGGCTTCACGTATTTTGAGAAAGGTGCCAGCAGCTCGCGTTCGCGTGCGTCAGCGGGGCGGCCCGCTGAGGACAACACCGAGCGCTCAAAATAGCTTTGCGTGCGGTGATAAAGCCCCGCGAAGAGAGTGCGGTTTATCCATTCAAAATTGAACAGAAGAATGAGCGCCTGGCGTACGCGCGGATCTGAAAAGACCCTCCTGCGCGTGTTGAATACAAGTGCAGTCATGCCGGCCGGAAGACCAATATCGAAGGCTTGTTTCACCACGCGGCCATCCTTCACGGCTGGGAAGGAATAGGCGTTGGCCCAGCGGCGCGGGTCGTATTCGGGCCAGACATCGATGTTGCCGGTCTTGAAGGCCTCAAACATTACCGAACTCTCACGAAAATAGTCGAAGCGCACTTCATCGAAGTTGAAGCGGCCGCGATTGACCGGCAGATCCTTGCCCCAGTAATTCGGGTCGCGTTCATAAATGATCGATCGTCCCGGATCGACGTTTGCAACGCGATAGGGACCCGTGCCGACCGGCGCGTCCAGAGTCGTGCTCTCGAATGTTTCTGGATCGATCAGATGGCTCGGCAGGATAGGCAGGAGCCCGAGGATGAGGGGGATCTCCCGGTCACCGGCCGCATCGAACGTGAGCCGCACCTTATGGTCGGAGAGTTTTTCCGCATTCGCGACTTTTGAATAGTAGGTGCGATGGTTGGGGCGCCCCTTGGTCTTCAAGAGGTCCAACGAGAACAAGACATCGTCGGCCGTGACCGGATGTCCGTCCGAGAAGCGTGCCTTTGGATTGAGATTAAATGTGATCCAACTGCGGTCGTCGGGCATTTCAACGCTTTCCGCGATGAGCCCATAAAGGGTGAACGGCTCGTCCAGGCCGCGCGCCATGAGGCTCTCATAGACATATTCGCGAATACCATTCGCCGAGACGCCTTTGATGATCAATGGATTGAGGCTGTCGAAAGAACCATAAGTGCTGAGCCGCACCCGCCCGCCTTTTGGCGCCTCAGGATCCACATAGGAGAAATGCTGAAAATCAGACGCCTGCCTAGGGGTCCCGTGCAAGGCGATGCCATGTACGGGATCGGCCTGCGACGCCCCATTCATGGCGAGGGCCAGAACCACGATAGGCAGCGCAAGACGGGCAATCACCATTCAGCTTCAGTCTCTCTCGGTAGCGTGTGGCGAGGAAAGCGAGTGTGCAGACACCACGCAATTCAATATTTCTCTGCCTGTATCACATGTTGGGCCGCCAAATTGTGGAGTCGGGCGGGTATGGCTTGCCGTTGGAGCAGCACAGACCGCGTTGCGTGATTGCCACGTTAATACGGATGGTTACCGCAATCGTGCCCCGGTCTATTTTCCCGGCCACGGGATTGCCGCAATCACGTTCTTACTGCCCGTCGATGGCGCCTTCGAGCGCCCTGTGACCGCGCGGTTAGGATGCGCGTAACGAGGGGCTGAGCTGGCGGGACCGGCTCTTTGACAGAGGTACAATGTATACGATGAAAAACGCAGTCTCACACCTGAAAGGCATTCGCATGGGCCGCCGCGGCGTGACTGCTGTTTGCGCGTTGGCTGGCCTGATGGGCCTCATGGCCGGCTCGCCGGCATTTGCACAGGATAAGAAGGCAGCCGCGCCGGCCGCTACCGACAAGAAGGCCGACGATAAGAGGAATAGCGCGTGGGTCAAGCTCTGTGAGAAAACAAAGCTCAACCACATCAACAAAGAAGGCAAAGAAGTCACCGATGAGAAGAACATCTGCCTGACGCACCATGAACGTTTGGACGGAAATTCTGGCAGGGTCATGGTATCTGCTGCGATCAGAGAAGTGGAAGGGCAGGAGAAGAAGAGCCTCATGGTGATGGTGCCGCTCGGGATGGCTTTGCCGCCGGGCTTGCAGGCTGCGGTCTACTCAAAGGAGCAGTGGGAAAAAGCAGCAAAGAACGAGAAGGTCGGCGAAGAGGAACTCAAGCCGATCAAGCTGAGGTACTCGCTGTGTGGCATGTCGGGCTGCACGGCGGAGGTCGAAGCCACGCCGGAAATGATCAAGCAATTGAAAGAGGGCGAAGGCCTAATGATCATCACCCTCAACGCGGGAGCGCAACCAGTTGGATTCCCGGTCCCGCTGACAGGTTTTACGGCGGCATACGATGGTAAGCCCGTCGACAACGAAGAATACGCCAAGGCGCGTGGTCAGCTGATGGAGCAGATTCGCCAACGACAGGCCCAGCTCAGAGAAAAAGCAAAGGCGGAGCAGATGAAAGCCCTTCCCGAGCTGCCCGGCGGTGGGGCTGGCGGAAGCGTTGCCGCACCTGCAGCGAAGGGATCCGATGGAGCCGCAAAGAAGAAGTAATCGCTGTTCGGTTTTGACTCGCTGCAGATTTACTGCCAGCGCTTGACTGAAGACGTAATTGAGCCGCTTCGCAGTCTGCGAGGCGGCTCTTGCCATGTTGGATAGACGTTGGGTCGGGATAGTCCGAACTAATGGGATTGTAGGTAGAGCGCGCGGTAGGCGCCATTCTCATCCTTGTCGAAGAGTTCGGAGAGTTGCGGATGGCGCAGAGGTTGATCGCTTACATCGGCGAGTAGGTTTTGCTCGGAGACATACGCGATGTATTCCGTCTCATCGTTTTCAGCGAGCAAGTGATAATAGGGCTGACGCTTATGAGGCCGAATCTCCTCGGGAATCGCAAGCCACCACTCCTCGCTGTTATCGAATTCGGGATCGATGTCGAACACCACACCGCGAAACGGATAGAAACGGTGACGGACGACCTGCCCGACCGCGAATTTTGCCTCTCTGATCGTTCCCATGGCACCCATCGTGCTAGACCGAAGGCCTCAGCGTACTATTCGACGGGAGGGCGCTTGCCGTGTCAATGAGGCCGACATAATTCGATTGGTAGGCTGTGGCACGTAGACCGCACTCGTCGACAACCTCAAAGGCCGTATGCAACAGCGCGGTCTGGATCTTTGGCTGCAACCAGCCTAGCAAGATCGACTATGACTTTTGCCTGTTTCCAGGTCGCATCGTCCTGCATTTTCCCGTCAATCATGACGGCACCCGTCCCATCTGGCATAGCTTCCAGAATGCGCTTGGCAAATGTGACTTCGCCATCGTCAGGGGAAAATACCCGTTTGGCGATCTCGATTTGCGAGGGGTGAAGCGACCAGGCGCCCAAGCATCCCTGGAGAAAGGCGTTGCGGAATTGTGATTCGCATGCCTCGGGGTCTGAGAAATCTCCAAAGGGGCCATAAAATGGTTTGAGGCCGTAGGCGAGGCAAGCATCAACCATCTTGCCGACAGTGTAATGCCACAAATCTTGCTGATAGCGCGCGCGGCTTTCCTCTTCCCCAGTCTTGTCACTGAGCACTGTGTAGTCGGGATGTCCGCCACCAACGCGTGTTGTTTTCATGCCCCTCGAGGCTGCGAGATCAGCGGGACCCAAGCTCATGCCGTGCATGCGCGGAGAGGCGGCTGCGATGGCCTCGACATTGTTCACCCCTTCCGCCGTCTCAAGAATGGCATGAATGAGGATCGGCTTTCTGATCGCGTGCTTCGCCTCGAGTTGCGCCAGGAGTTGGTCGAGGTAGTGGATATCCCATGGGCCCTCTACCTTTGGGAGCATGACGACATCGAGTTTGTTGCCGACCGCTGAAACGATTTCGATGACATCGTCGAGCATCCAGGGACTATTAAGGCAATTGATGCGGGTCCAAAGGCCGGTCGCGCCAAAGTCATTCTCGCGGGCCATATCGATAAAGCCGGCCCGCGCAGCCTCCTTCTGGTCGGCGGGAATGGCATCCTCAAGATTGCCGAGCACAACATCGACTTGAGAAGCGATGTCTTTGATCTTCCCTCGAATCTTCGCGTTGTGCGGAGGAACGAAGTGAATCATCCGCTCCAGGCGCACTGGAAGCGTGCGGAAAGGCTCAGGCGCTCCAATGGCGAGAGGAGAGTAGAATTTGGCGGGCGTACGGCTCTCGGCCATCGCTGGGGCTCCTTTGTTGTGGCGCGGCGCACAATATTGCCGGTGCACGCTGTGTCAACGCCGCCCCATCGGCGTTAGAGCAGGACGCCTTGCCCAACTAATGCGAAATCGCCAACTGCCACCACAAATCGGCAGCCCTCAGGTGCAGGCAGGCAGGTGATCTTGTGGCGCCCCGCGAGTGGCGTGATTGGTCTCACTCAGACCTGCACACTCGTTCGCGCCAGCCAGACAGGGATTAACCTGTGCCGGCGCCGACCATGTTGGCGACGACCGCGAGGCTTTCCAAAAATCGTTGACCGCGTCCGGGTGGCAACACTGCCAGCAAATCCTTGTCGATGCGCGCCATGATCGGCTGGGACATTGCCAGGACATCTCTCCCCTTGTTCGTGAGTGTGACCGCATAGGTTCTGGCATCGGCCTTGACGCGGCAACGCGCAAGGAAGTCCTTTTTGAGCAACTGCAACATGATCTGTGACAGGGTCGAGCGGTCGATCCCGGTAATTTCGATCAGCTCACGTTGGCAGGCTCCTTCTCGCAGGGATGCAGCAAGAAGCACGGCGTATTGGCGCGGCGTGATGTCGATATCGGCCATATGAACTTGAAACAGATCCTGAGCGCATTGTCGGGCGCGATGCAGCAAGTGGAGCGGGGACTGCTCTAATTGGTTGTAATTCTTCATGATTGAGGGTCCCACTTATCCCTCAGCGCAAATAGTTCTCGGCGAGCGGCCATACGGCCCGTCCGCACGCGTGCAATATCGAGTTAGACTGTGTTTGGAAGATTCTGCTTGACCCACACGGCACTATCGTTTGACTGACACAGCATTGAACATGTTGGGGGCCGCAGGTGTCCTTCGAATTTTCAACGCGAGACGTTCATCCGCGCGAACGGCTAAGCTGTTGGCGGGAAACCATGTCGTCGGTCGTCTCCCATGAGTTCGCCTCGAGTGCAGGTACGGCATTCCTAGGGACGGTGCAAACCGAATTCCTCGACGAGTTGGTGGTCTCTGACTTTGAGTGCGATCCCTGCGAGGTCAGAAGAACCGAGAACAACATTCGTTCCCACGATTGCGATGGCTTCCTGCTAGCCGTGAATCTGGCGGGCAAGAATGTGATTTCCCAGGATGCTCGACAGGCCGTCGTCGAACGTGGGAGCTTCGTCCTTATTGATCCGCGCCGGCCGTTTGCCGTTAGTTACCGGGAGCGGGGTAGGTCGGTTGGCCTGAAGCTTCCACGCCAGGCGTTCGAAGCCCGATTAGGTGGCGCTTCGACACTGACAGCTCTGGCGATGAACCCCCAAAGCCCTCTTGTGGGCCTCGCATCCGGTTTTTTGTCACTGCTTCCAGCACGCATCGAGTCGCTCGACTACCCTGCGTGCGCAAAGATCAGTAACCAGGTTCTCGACTTGGTTGCGCTTGCGATGGCCGCCGAGACCCATCAAACCGGTACGACGTTGTCCTCACCGCGAACATCAGCGCTCCTGCGTCTCAAAACCGTTACCGAGTCGCGCCTGAGCGATCCAACATTAGGGCCAACGAGCGTGGCCCACGCCGCGGGTATCAGCGTGCGATACGCCAATGTTTTGCTTGCGCAAGAAGGCTCTTCACTTCAACGCTACATTGTTCAGCGGCGGTTAGAGCGATGCCGAGAAGCCCTCGATGATCCCCACCAGGCGCAGCGTTTGGTTGGTGATATCGCCTTTAGTTGGGGGTTCTCTGACCTTTCCCACTTTGGACGGCGATTCAAAGCTGCCTTTGGCCTATCGCCGCGAGACTACCGTCAGCGGTCACAAGAGAGGCTCACGGCTGCGGAGTGAGAACCAACTCTTACAACGGGTGGGCCACTCACCGTGCAAAGCGCAGATTTTGCATGTGTTGGTCTCGTTGAAGACCACGACTAGTTCGCCTTCACTGCGTCTTTAGTGACTGTCAAGGTGTAGTCGCCGGCAGCTTCACCGTAGTAGTCGCGCACCCGTACATAGTAGATGCTGTTGGGCTGGGCCTTGATCGCGTTACCGATGTTGCCGCCGCCGGTGGTGTTATGATTGCTGCCGATTTGAGTCTTGTTGGCGTCGAAGAGTGTGAGCTGAGGCCGCAAAGTCGTTGAACGATTGGAGAGATCGAATTTCATCATGGTTTCGGTGTCATCCGTCTCAATCTGAAAGTAATCAGCATCCCCGCCATCCATTATGGCGCCCTGGACCGGCTTCCCTGCGGATATTTTTCTTGCGTGAAGGACATCCTCATTCGGCTCATGCGCGTCGTAGGCTTCTGAGGCGACAACACGCAAAAGGTACACGCCGGGGTTTTCACCGTAATAGTTGCTGACGCGGACGACGTACGTTGCCCCTGGCAGACTGACGAAACTGTAGTTCAGGTCTGCCCCGCTCGTCGTCTTATGCTGGGAGCCAAGCAGCGTCTTTTCTGCATCAAATAGTTGAATTCTTGGCTCGAGTGTCGTTGAGCGGTTCTGCAGTTCAACCCGGATCCAGTCGCGGTGCGCATCGGGTGTCGTGAATTTGTAGTAGTCGGCATCCTTGCCCGCGCCAATAGAGCCCGTAATCCATTTGCCGAGCTGGATACTGTTCGTCGTGAGTGCGTTGTCGTTGGGCTCACGCTCTTGAGCATCGATCGCGATATTCTGGGGGGGTGTTGCTTCCAGGCGCTCCAACGCCTGTTCCTTGCGAACCTGAACGACCTGCTTGTTGAATTCACGTGAGACGCTGCGCGCCGCTTCAATTTCCTTTTTGATCTCTGGAACAACGGATGGCGGCGGCGCGGCAGGCAGGGCAGAGGCTGCGGCAGAAGCCGTTGTCGAAACAGATCCAGTCGTTGTGCGTTCCTCCATCACCTTGTGCACCAAAGCGACGATCTCCTCGACGTGATTCTCATAAGAGCGTGCCTTGTCCTTGCACTGCAGGAACTGCTCAGGATCAAGACGGCCGGCATCCAATACTGTGCAGCAGGTCTTGAGGTTAAGTGCGGCCATCTTGGCGCGATCATCGAGTTCGGTGAGCGTATCGCGCCCGATTTGAAGCTCACCTTCTGTCTTGAGAAAGCTGATGCGCGTCGACAGCCCGACAGATGTCTGCTGAAAAATTGACTCGCAGGGAGCGAGCGAGCCCTTTGCCAGGTCGTATCCGAGGTAGATGATTGCTATGAAGCCGAGGGCAGCGGCCATGGTGCCGATGGGAATAGCGTAGCGTGCAAGCCGCGATCGTTTCGGCAATCTTGCGGCCGGTTTGGCCGACTGCTCGTTCATCGCTACCCCCAAATAAGATGCTCCAGGCAATTGGGCGTATAACGAATTATGCTGCAGTCCAATGTCAACCGAAGAGCTGCATACGCGCCAATTGCCTGGTGATAGCATCGCTAGTGTAAGCTGTTCGACCAAACACGGTGCCTAACTCCACCGCCGGTTGCTCCACATCCACTGCTCGGGGGCGTCGCGGACCCAGGCCTCAAACTGCTCCTGCATGTGGACCATAATCCAACGGATATCGTCGGCCTGATTGTCGGTGCGGGGGACGCGCAACTCCTTCAGCTCTATCTGGAAGCGGCTTTCGGTACCAACACGCTTGCAGCGTGAAAGCCAAATTCGCGAGCCAACACGTCGTGCAATCATGGCAGCGATGGCCTGCGTTCGCGCCAGCTTGCCAAAAAACGGCACCGGAACTCCGGTGCGATCGTAGAGATCACAAACGAGACCTAATCTTCCGCCGCGACGCACATAGTCCATGATGGCACGCGCGGTTTTTTGATCATCTCCGTGCTCACCTACTTTCCCGCGGCCGAACAACCCGCCAGGGTAGAGTTCCTTGCGTTGATCGCGCAGGTACTGATCGACATACGGGTTCGTAACAGAGCGATAGACGGCTGCTGGCGTCGCATTTGCCCAAGTGAATGGCAAGATGGCCAGCTCCCAGTTGCCCATATGCAGGCTGATGCCGACGGCCGCGCCAAGCTTGTCCTTGTAGCGAGAGAAGATGTTCTGGCTCACGATCTCGATACGCTCTGGCTCGTTGAAGAAGCGGTCAATCTGCATTGTCTCAGCCATGACGCGGCCTAGATTCTCCCAGTGCGCGAGCGCAATCTGGTTTCTCTCCTCCTCGCTCTTTTCTGGAAAAGCGATTCTGAGATTGTCGAGGGCACGCTTATGGCGGCGCGGGTTGATGATGGGTGCGAGCCGACGCCAAATGTATGCGGATGATTGCGTTGCCACATGCAGTGGCATGGACCGGACAATGCCCACCACAAAACGAAGCACCCAGTATTCGAGGCGGTAGCGTAGATCGCGCAATCGCTGGCTCTTGCTCATTGGGGAATGTGCCGGTGTTGAACGCGCTGAAAGGCCGAAATCGAAAGTTTCATAATGACGAGAAGGGGGTGATGCCAACACCTTCCGGCATTCGTCAAGCGCCTGTTAGCGGGGACGATCTGTGGGCTGCATGAGGCTTGGTGTCGCGAAGGCAGGCGATAACCCCTCGCGGATGGTGAGGCGCCGCAGGGGGCCTATGCTCTTGAGCGCGAAGAGTCCAAGTCCGCGCAGGAGTTGAATGGGCAGGATGCCCGCGATGAGGCTGCGATTGAGCAGGTCGACCGACCAGATGCGGCTGGCGATATCCAGGCGACGCGCCTGCGCGTAGTCCTGGAACATCTCCTTGCCGCCAATGTCCCTGTTTTTTCTCTGCGCTTCGGCAACACAGTCGGCAAGTGCAGCAGCATCACGAAAACCGAGATTGAGGCCTTGCGCACCAATTGGCGGAATGATGTGCGCTGACTCGCCCACCAATGCGATACGGCTTTGCCCTGGCACCTCGACGGTTAGCCCAGAAAGGGGAAAGATCCCGCGCGGGCCCACTTGAGTGATGGGACCCAGCAACCCTTGAAGCCTGCCTTCAAGGGCTGTGCGAAAGGCTTCCTCGTCCAGCGCAGCAAGTCGTTTGGCCACGCCGGGGCGCTCGACCCAAACCAGACTGGACGAGCACCCGCGGGACGGCACCAGCGTGAGAGGGCCAGCTTGGCGGTGAAATTCGGTGGAGACTCCGTGGTGCGGGCGTTGATGAGCGAAGGTACAGGTCAGCGCACTTTGTTCGTAGGACCACGTCCGCGTCGGGATTTTTGCTGTGCGGCGGCAGAGGGAGTTACGTCCGTCTGCTCCAACGATCAAGCTTGCACTGATCGTCTGGCCTTCGGCACAGTGCAGCACCACCTTTTCTTGTCGATTTTCCAGACTGTTGACGGCACGGCTTTCCACCGTGGCAACAGCACCACTTGAGACAGATGCGTGCCCTCGCAAGGCTTCGACAATATCGCTATTTGGAACGTTGTAGCCGAAGTACTCGAGGCCCACCTCCTCGGCTGTGAAGAGGATCTCCGGAGCACGCAGGAGCGCGCCCGTATCGTCAATGATGCGAACACCCCGAAGCGGCTCGCCCGCGGAACGGCAAACCTCCCAGACACCAAGATTTTTCAACAGTTCTACAGAGCCCGTGAATAATGCGGCGGTGCGGTTGTCAGCTTTGGGGAGGGCAGGTCCGACAGACGCAACCTGCAACCCCAGCCGGGCAAGACAAAGTGCAGCAGCGAGGCCGGCAGGCCCGGCTCCGACGACTGCGACATCGTATCCATCCTCATTTTTCATGACACATCCGGGGTCGCTGTATTCAAGTCCTATTGGCAGTTTTTCGGGCTTTTTCATTGATCTCGTGGCCCCAGTGACACGCGGTTTTGTGACAACCTGTCATACAGGTTTTAGCCGTTTACGCCCATCGGTTCGGTCCATTAAGCATGGTCTTGGCGCGGTTCTAAGCGGTCGAGGTATGCGGCGGTGTGGGATCGAGCGGCACGAAAAGCGTAACGGGTGGTCCGTTGCGGGGTTCGTTGGCCGAGTCGAGGCTTATCTTCGAAGGAGTTCGAAATGTTCGGGGGACTTGGGAAATCAGTGCGGTGGGCTCCGGCTCTCGTTGCTGGTGGCGTGATGTTGGGGATGAGCGCTCCATCGAGTGCGGCCGACCTCGGCGGCGACTGCTGCGCCGATCTCGAAGAGCGTGTCGCCGAGCTCGAGGCAACGACGGCCCGCAAGGGCAACCGTAAGGTTTCCCTTGAAGTATCCGGTCACGTCAACGAAGCCGTGATGTGGTGGGATGATGGCGTAGAACAGAACGTCTACGTGGTCGGCAATGACTCGGGCCGGTCGCGCTTTCGCTTGAAAGGCAAGGCCAAGATTAGTTCGGATTTGTCCGCTGGGTTCCGTCTTGAACTCGGCCTCCGTACGGCCCGATCCGATCGGGTTGACCAAGGTGGCGTAAGTCCCATCATCGATGAAGATGACTTGGTTGGGTACCCCGATTCGCAAATCGACATCCGCTACAGCCATTGGTTCATCAAGAGTGAAACCTACGGCCAGATTAACGTGGGTTGGACGGAATCGGCAGCTCAGAGCATCACCGAAATCAACCTCACGCAAACCAAAGACATCATGAAGAACGCCGACGTGGAAGACTGGGCAGCCGGCTTCCAGCTTCGCGCTTCAGGGATTCCGGGGCAAGCCGGTCTGAGCAACATCGAGTGGCGGCGTCTCGTCAACGACGATTTCATTCAGGCCGGTGAAGGCAACCGCGGCAACCTCATTCAGTATATCTCGCCTCATTTCGCCGGGTTCTCGATTGAGACCTCTTATGGTGAGGATGACTACTGGGATGCCGCACTACGCTACAAAGGTGAATTCGGTGGGTTGAAGTTCGCCGCTGGCGTTGCCTACAGCGTCAACACAGATGTTTCCAATCCCCAGTACGCTTGCATTGTTTCAGGAGTCGATACCGTTTCGAAAGACGCCGACTGCCACGCATTTGGCGGGTCATTGAGTGCCATTCACGAGCCGACCGGTCTGTTCCTGAATGCTGCCGCCGGTTGGTGGGAAGACAAACTGCTCGACGAGCGCATGCCGGGTGCAGATGACACCAGCACGTTCTACGCCTTCCAGGGTGGTATCGAGCAAAAGTGGACGCACCTCGGTAAGACGTCGATCTTTGGCGAATACTTCCACAACGACGGAAGTGCAAACGATCGCGGTATCGATGAGCTGGATCCTCTGGCCATTCAAGTCGGCTTCGGTGACTCTAGAATCTGGAGCAGCGAGATGAACGTCTACGGCGCCGGCATCATCCAAGGCATCGATGCAGCGGCCATGAGAATGTATCTTGGCTGGCGTCACTATGAGAATGAGGTCGTGCTGATCGAGAATGGGACGAATTTTCTCGCCAACAGCCCGACCGAAGATCTCGACGTCGTGATGGGTGGCGCGCTGATCGAGTTCTAAGGCAGGCGCCACGCCAACAAAACTCCCAAACATGAGAAGAGCCGCCCGGCAGCTGCCGGGCGGCTCTTTGCTCGTGGGGGGATCAAATGGCCTGATTTTCTGGGGTGTAACTGATTCGCAACATGGCGCACTCGCAACAGTCTCCCAGCAAATGTTTACGTGGACTTAACCCTGCCCAAAACATCCTTGTTTTCGTAAGCCCGAGGTCGCATTTTTCCTTCATGCGGATCGTCGAGCGCAGTGCAGGGTTTGTGGAATGAAAAGTTGGTCAATCCTGGGGTTGGCGCTGGTGTTGGCCGTCCTCGCCACGCCTGGTGTACAAGCGTTCCAGAAACAAGATGGCGGCGGGGCCACGCCTGGCGCGCAGGTTCAGCCGGGGAGTTCTTCGCCGACTGGGGCCGCAGCGCAGGACCCACGCGCGGGGATTGCCAGCGATTCTGCGATCCCACCGAGTGAGACCGGCACCGAAATAAGCATCCCCGGATTGGGTAAACTGGGCGTCCTGCCCAAGATGGATTTTGGCTTGGAGCTGCTTTACGGGGCGACCGACCAGTCCACAACCACGACAAGCCCAGTTGATCCTGAAGCGACACCCGACGACGATTTGATGATTCGCGGGACGGTCAAGCACCGCTTCTAAGAGACTGCTCGCCCCATGTCGCTTTTTAGAGCACGCGCCGCACGAGCGTGACGGCGCGGCGTTGTGCGTAACGGGAGCTTGTCATGAATATTGACACACGGATGATCGTTGTTGCCTCAATCGTGGCGGCGATTGCTGTACTTACCTACATGATGGTCACGCCCGAGAATGGTCCCGGCGCAAAGGTCACCGCACCGCCGGCAGCCCCCGTGCCGGCCGCGACATCGCCAGCAACCACTCCGGAAACGAAAGAACCGGACACTGAACAACCCGGCGGCACTGCGCCCTCGACTCCTTAGAAGGCACTTTTCTAAAGTTCAGGAGTAGCCGGACTCAGACGCGGGCACACGCGTCCCGGTCTCGCTTGTGGGCGTTTTCAGGATTGGCGGAGGACAGACCGTCGTGCCGTCTCATCGCTACGTTCAAATTGCCGCCGCCGGTGTCCATCTGTTCACGGCCCTTGGCGCTGTGTGCGGACTGTTTGCAGCTCTTGCAGCATTCGATGCGGACTGGGTCAGCATGTTTGTTTGGCTCGGCGTGGCTCTCATGATCGACGGCATCGATGGGCTATTTGCACGTCTTGCCAACGTCGAGGAGCGACTGCCCCGATTCAGCGGCGAGCGGTTGGATCTTGTCGTCGACTATGTGACGTACGTCTTTGTCCCCACCCTTGCACTGTTGCGTGCGGGCTTTCTCGACGGCCCGATTGGTCTCTTGCTTGCCGCGTCCATTTTGCTCTCATCACTGTTTCATTTTTCAGACCTTGCGAGCAAATCGGACGACTACAGTTTTGTGGGCTTTCCAGCGACCTGGAACATCGTTGCCTTCTACATTTTTGTTTTTTCAACGCCAGCGTTCGTGACCTATGGGATTGTTGGCCTTTGTGTCGTGCTGACGTTCGTTCCGCTGCGTTGGGTGCACCCGTTCCGCGTCGTTCGGCTCAGACCGTTGACGATTGCGGCAACGGCTCTCTGGGCGGCAGCGGCGATCGCAGCACTCTGGCTGGGATTTCCCGCATGCGGATGGATCCAGGCGATCCTTCTTGGCTCGGCTGCGTATCTCATAGGGTTGGCATTGATGCGCGCCCCTGTAAAATCTTGATAGCCCGCGTGCGCGAATGCACATCACTCGAGTTAAAATTTCACGACACGATGTGATAAAGGGATGCCTGCGTTCACGTGGGCTAAACTTTGGAGAACGCCGTCGTCATCAGTTTAAATAGGGGCATTCCTTTCATGCAGCGTACAGTCTTGTCGCTAACCGGCATCGGCTCGACTCTGGTTCTGGCATTCACGTCGTTGGTAGGAGACGTCGCAATGGCGCAAGGCGCCGCTGCGAAACCTAAGGAAGCGACGAAGGTGGCGACCCCACCAGGCACCGCCAAGGCCACGCCAGCAAAGAAATCACCCGGTTGGTCGGTGCGCTGTGACAATCCCGGCAAGAAACTTCAGTGCAAGGCTTTCCAGAATGTTTTCATGCAGAAAACAGGGCAGCTGTTTCTTAGCGTTTCGGTGAGCCAACCGGAAAAGGAAAAGAACGGAGCGATGATGCTTCAACTCCCCCTTGGTCTCTTCAATCCCGCTGGCGTTACAGTGAGTATTGACGGTGGCAAAGCCGAGACGTTTCCCATTCAAACCTGCGATAAGTCCGGCTGCTTTGCCGGGGCGCCGATACCGCCGGAGAAACTCACGGAGCTTACGAAGGGCCAGAAGTTGACCGTGGTGTTCGAGAACCTCCAGAAAAAGAAGATCACGGTTGGCG
>CAZUKP010000018.1:0-54634 GCA_964620915.1 uncultured Hyphomicrobium sp.
TCCATAGGCGAGGGCCGCTGCGGTCGGCTCGTTGATTATGCGCAGCACCTCCAGCCCTGCGATCTTGCCGGCGTCCTTGGTCGCCTGGCGCTGGGCATCGTTGAAGTAGGCCGGCACCGTGATGACCGCCTGCGTGATCGTTTCGCCAAGTTTGGCCTCGGCGGTTTCCTTCATTTTCTGCAAAATGAAGGCAGAGATCTCTTGGGGGGAATAGCTCTTGCCATTGGCCTCGACCCAGGCGTCACCGTTCGGGCCTTTGACAATCTTATAGGGGACGAGATTCTTGTCCTTCTCGACCAACGGATCTTCGTAGCGCCGTCCGATCAGGCGCTTGATGGCGTAAAATGTGTTCAGCGGATTGGTAACCGCCTGGCGCTTGGCCGGCAGGCCGACGAGCTTCTCACCATCGTTGGTAAACGCGACAATCGATGGGGTGGTGTTCATCCCCTCGGCATTCTCAAGGACCCTCGGCTTGCCGCCTTCCATGACGGCCACGCAAGAGTTTGTCGTGCCAAGGTCGATGCCGATTACTTTCGCCATGTGATTATTCCTTATCTATTGCGGCAGACCGCCAGGACCCGAGACTTCGGCGTCCAGAATTTCCGACGTCGCAGAGCGTTCCCGCCGGATGCGGCCCCCAGGGAGCATCCCAAACGTAACCGCCGCTTATATAGGGTCGGATTTGGGGGACGCAACGGGATCGGCCCACGCATTTGTGATCAATTTTCCCCACATCTGTTACTTTATACGCACGCTTGTCGCGCATTGGTCCGGGTGCTGAACTTAGCAATTGCAGCTCGCTCGAACGTGCTTGGTCCAATTTGATCGGCGAAAGTGTCGCTCACGCATTTTGCCCAACATTTCCATCATTTGGGGGGCCATCATCGTTTGCGGCGCTCACATCAGCGGCTTGGTCCGCAGCCTTCACCGGCTTTGTCCCGCCCTTAGCCACGACCACCATCGCTGGGCGCAGTACCCGATCCTCAATGATGTAGCCAGGCTGAAACACCTGAACGATCGTCCCGGCGGCCACCTCAGGATTCTCCACCTCGCTCATCGCTTGATGTTGATGGGGGTCGAACGGCTCGCCAGCTGGATCGATCCGCTTGACGCCGTTGCGTTCAAGCACGTTGGTGAACTCGCGCTCCGTCATCGCGACACCGTCGATCAGACCCTTGAGCGCAGGATCTTGCTCGGCAGCCCCTTCGGGGACTGCGGCAATCGCGCGCTGAAGATTGTCACCTATGGTCAGAATCTCTCTCGCGAAATTACTAATCGAGTACTTCGCGGCTTCCTGCCGCTCGCGCTCGGTCCGCTTTCTCAGATTGTCCATCTCCGCGTGCGCACGAAGCAGACGGTCGGTTAGATCTCCGATTTGACCCTCGAGCATGCCGGTATCAAGCAGCACCTCCTGTTGGGCTGGATCGGGGGCCTGTGCGGCAGAGGCACCTTTGATGTCTTGGGCGCCCGCATTCGGATTGGGCGTATCCTTTGGATTTTTCGTCTCGTCGACCATTCAATCTCCGCTGGCTGGCGGACCCATATCTCCTGGCGAGGCGCACCACTGTTTGGGCGCAGATAGGGTCAGAACACTCAATCACATTGTTGCACAACTCGAGCCCGATATCAGGCGATGCTTTGCAAAAATCAAGTCAACAACCGGCTAACGAGCTTTGCCGTGTAGTCAACCATCGGAATGATTCGGGCATAATTGATGCGCGTGGGTCCAATCACCCCCAGCACGCCGACGATTTTTCGCTCGTCATTGTGGAATGGTGCCACGATTAATGACGAACCGGACAGCGAAAAGAGCTTGTTTTCCGATCCGATGAAGATGCGAACGCCATCAGCGCACTCAGACAGCCCCAGTAGCTGTGCCAGGTCACGTTTCTGCTCCAGGTCATCGAACAGAAGGCGAATTCTCTCTAGATCCTCTTGCGCGGAGACATCCTTCAAGAGGTTGGCTTGCCCGCGCACGATGAGGCTCTTGCGATCATCGAGCGAGCCTGACCACTCCGCAAAACCAGCCCGGATTACCTTTTGCGTCAGCTCGTCGAGCTCTGCCTTGGAGCTTTGAAGTTCTTGCTCGATCCGCGACCTGGCCTCGGGAATGGTCATGCCGCGAATGTGAGTATTCAGATAGTTCCCAGCTTCGATCAACGCGGAAGGAGGCAATCCCTCCGGCAATGTGATCACGCGGTTCTCGACGACCTGGTCCTCGCCTACCAGCACGACGAGTGCCTTTCGGGGCTCCAGCAACACGAACTCGATGTGCCTCAGCCGGGCGACCTCCTGCTCTGCGAGGACGACGCCGGCGCAATGCGACAGACCTGAGATCATCTCTCCGGCCTCGCTCAACACCTCGTCGATCGACTTTGTATTCCTGCCGGCAATATGAGCCTCGATCTTGCGCCGCTCATCGACTTCCAGATCGCCGATTTCCAGAAGTCCGTCGACAAACAGGCGCAGCCCCTGCTGCGTGGGAAGCCGGCCTGCCGAGGTATGCGGCGAGGTGATCAGGCCCAGGTGCTCCAGGTCGGACATCACGTTGCGGATCGAGGCTGGCGACAGCGTCATCGGCAAGACGCGCGATAGATTGCGCGAGCCTACAGGCTCACCAGTCGTGAGGTATGTCTCCACGATCTGCCGGAGAATGGTGCGGGAGCGATCGCTAAGTTTGGAAAGCTCGCTGACGCCTTCGGTCATCACTTTTGGATTTCATTGGCTACGGGGGCCTTACCCAGACATTGGGGGCTATGGGCAGGCTACACCTAAAGATTAGGTATGTGCGGGCGCGTTCGTCAAATTCCGTACCGGTTTTTGTTGAAGCCAGCCATGGCCTCCCTTAGGGTCTGGCCGAACTCGACCAGCCCCGGCAACACTAATCAACATAGAAAAGACACCATGCGTCCGTCGAAACGTCAGCCCGACGAGCTTCGTCGCGTCTCCATTGAACGCGCTGTTTCCATCCATGCGGAGGGGTCTTGCCTCATCAAGTTCGGCAATACCCATGTATTGTGCATGGCGAGCCTCGAGGAGCGGGTCCCCCCTTGGCTGAAAGGACAAGGCCGCGGCTGGGTCACAGCCGAATACGGGATGCTGCCGCGGGCGACCTCGGAGCGTACCCGGCGGGAGGCCTCGACCGGCCGTCCATCCGGGCGGACGCAGGAAATCCAGCGCCTAATCGGGCGCTCGCTTCGAGCCGTGGTCGACCTGACCAAGCTTGGAGAGCGGCAGATTTCGGTCGACTGCGATGTCATCCAGGCTGACGGGGGCACCCGCACCGCTGCGATTACGGGGGCCTGGGTCGCACTTCATGAGTGCATCCAGTGGATGAAGCTTCGCGACATGGTCAAGGACGATGTTTTGCGCGATCAGGTGGCTGCGGTGAGCAGCGGGCTCTACCAGGGCACACCAGTGCTCGATCTGGACTATGCGGAGGACTCTGCAGCCGAGGCCGATTCAAATTTCGTGATGACGGGGGCGGGCGGTATTGTCGAAGTGCAGGGCACCGCTGAAACCGTCGCCTTTAGCCAGGACAGTTTTGATCAACTGATGGCGCTCGCGAAGAAGGGCATCGGCGAGCTAGTGGGCCTACAGAAACTGACGGTGACCTGACGGGCGCTGTGTTTCTGAAGGGAGCGCGCTGCGATGACGCCGCACGGTATCCTTGAGACAATTCTTTATGCGCGCGATCTGGAGGCAATCGAAGCCTTCTGTCGCGATGTTCTTGGCCTGGAGCCCTATGCGAAGGCCGATGGCCGGCAGGTCTTCTATAGGTGCGGCAACCAGATGCTGTTGTTCTTCAATCCCGATGCCACCGAAAAGCCGCCGGCGGCGGACGCGCCTCTGCCCGTTCCGCCTCATGGCGCGCGTGGGCCCGGTCATGTGTGCTTCAGGGCCAGCGCACGCGAAGTTGCGGCCTGGCGCGAGCATTTGGAAAGCAAGGGGGTCACCATCGAGGCTGACTTTGAATGGCCCGGTGGCGGCCGCTCGATCTACTTCCGCGACCCGGCCGGCAACTGCATGGAATTTGCCGAGCCGAGGATTTGGGGTTTGGAGTGATGCGCCGATTGAAGCGTGGCGATCGTCTCGTGGTCGCCAGCCACAATCCCGGAAAGGTGTGGGAGATCCATAAGCTTCTGGGGCCCTATGGCCTTGATGCGGTCTCAGCCGGCGAGTTTGGTCTCACCGAGCCGGAAGAGACGGAGACGACATTTAGAGGCAACGCCCAGCTGAAAGCGATGTTTGCCGCCAAGGCCACGGGCCTACCCGCGCTCGCTGATGATTCCGGGATCGAGATCGATGCGCTTGATGGCGCGCCGGGGGTCTATACGGCGGACTGGGCTGGCGCCGACCGGGACTTCTCCATTGCCATGCAGCGCGTCCATGATGAGATGGCTGCGCGCGGTGCCTGGAAAGACCCCACGCCACGCGCCAACTTTATCTCCCTCTTGTGCCTAGCCTGGCCGGATGGCGCCACGGAGTTCTTTGAAGGCAAGGTTTACGGCCATATTGAATGGCCGCCCCGCGGCACCAACGGTTTCGGCTATGATCCGATTTTCGTTGCCGACGGGCACACGCTGACCTTCGGTGAGATGGAGCCTGCCGAAAAGTATGCGATTTCGCACCGAACCCGCGCCTTCGAGGTCTTCAAGCGCGACTGCCTCGATGCTGCCGGTGTCTAACGAGCCCGGCTTCGGCGTGTACGTTCACTGGCCGTTCTGCGCCCAGAAGTGCCCCTATTGCGATTTCAACAGCCACGTGCGCTTCGGCGGTGTCGACGAGGCACGATTTCGCTCGGCGTTCTTGCGCGAGTTGAGTGAGACCGCTGGCCGTATCGGCGACCGCACCGTTTCAAGCATATTCTTCGGTGGCGGCACGCCATCGTTAATGGCTCCGGAGACTGTCGCCGCCATCCTCGATCATATAGCAGAGCTTTGGACGGTCACGCCCTCAGCGGAGGTCACGCTGGAGGCCAACCCAGGCAGCGTTGATGCGGGCAACTTTCGTGGCTACCGCGCAGCAGGCGTCAATCGCGTCTCGCTCGGTGTCCAGTCCTTGCGCGATGACGTGTTGAAGTCGTTAGGGCGCATTCACAGCGTGGCTGAGGCGAAGGCCGCGATCGAGATTGCCCGCCAGATTTTCGATCGGTACTCGTTCGATCTGATTTACGCGCGGCCGCGGCAGACCACTACCGAGTGGCGAACGGAGCTCGGCGAGGCGCTTGCGCTCGCGGGCGGGCACCTGTCGCTCTATCAGTTGACGATTGAGCCTGAGACGCCGTTTCACACACTGCACGCGGCGGGAAAGCTCGTGGTGCCAAATGCCGACGCGGCGCGCGCGCTCTTTGACGTCACTCAGGAGTTAACCAGCGCACGCGGGTTACCCGCCTACGAGATTTCAAATCACGCCAGCCCGGGCGAGGAGAGCCGTCACAACCTGCTCTATTGGCGCGTGGGCGAGTACGCCGGCGTTGGACCCGGTGCCCATGGGCGTATCGCGATTTCCGGGCGGCGGTACGCCACGAGCACCGAGCGCAGCCCTGAGGGTTGGGTTGCACGGGTCGAACGCGAGGGCCACGGGCGCACCGACATGACGCTATTGTCGGGGCCGGAGGAAACCGACGAGTTACTGCTGATGGGTCTCAGGCTTTGCGAAGGCGTAGATTTGGAGCATCTCGCGCGCCGGGGCGGCATCAGACCGTCTGCGGCCGCTATCGACGAGCTCACAGAGCTCGGCCTTATCGAAGGCGTGCCCGGTCCCGAGGGTCATGTGCGTTTGCGCGCGACACGCAACGGCCGCTTTGTCTTGAACGAAATCGTTCTTCGCTTGTCCCTAAGCTTCGAAGCCCGGCCAAGCCCTGCCTCTCTGCTAGACATTCGTTCCGCCGCCGACTAAGCACGCCACGACATGATGCAGCGCCTCTACGATTGGATGATGAACGCGGCTGCGAGCAAGCACGCGCCGGCGGCCCTGTTTGGGGTCTCTTTCGCAGAGAGTTCGTTCTTTCCTCTACCGCCCGATGTGATGCTGGTGCCGATGGTCCTGGCACGTCGTGCCAAGGCTTGGTTTTTTGCAACCGTGGCGACTGTTGGGTCGGTCCTTGGCGGAATGCTGGGCTATGCCATCGGTTATTTCGTGTTTGAACTCGTCGGCATGCCAATCCTCAATTTCTATGGGCTGGCGGAGTCCTTCGCGCAGTTTGCGGATCGCTACAACGATTACGGCGCCTGGATTGTCTTCATCGCAGGCGTAACCCCGTTCCCCTACAAGGTCATTACCATTGCCAGCGGCGCCACCCAGCTGAACTTCTTGATCTTCATGGTGGCAAGCCTCGCGGCCAGAGGATTGCGGTTTTTCCTGGAGGCAGGCTTGCTTTATTGGTTCGGAGAACCGATTCGTGCCTTCATCGAGCGGCGCCTTAGCCTTGTCACCACCGTATTCGTTGTACTCTTGGTCGGCGGCTTCCTCGCCATCAAGTACTTCGTATAGGCTACGCCGGACAGCACCAGATGAGCATAACAGCCCCAGATCCAACAAGCCGTGCCGCCTATAGGGCCGGCGCTCTTGCTTTTGTCATTGCCGCTGGGGCGATCCTGATGGCGCTGGGCTTTGAGTATTTGGGCGGCTACTTGCCCTGCCCTCTGTGTTTGCAGCAGCGCTACGCCTTTTATGTCGGGGTTCCCCTACTCTTTGGCGCGCTCGTGCTCACCAGTGCGGAACAACGCTCGCTTGCGGGGCTGATCTTTCTGTTTGTGGTCTTTGCGTTCCTGGCCAATGCGGGGCTTGGCGTTTATCACGCGGGCGCGGAATGGGGCTTCTGGCCCGGGCCCGAATCGTGTGCCGGCTCACAAGGCATCACCACTTCCGCCGATACCCTTCTGGAGTCACTGCAGAACACCCACGTTATTCGCTGTGACCAGGCCGCTGTGCGGATTCTCGGGATCTCACTTGCGGGCTGGAACGTCGTTGTGTCGCTCATGGTGAGTGCGGCAAGTTTACGCGCGGCCTCCGAATCCTATCGGTCACGATAACGCTCACGATTCCCGTGACTTGCAGCGTGCCACCGGCGACATATCGCGCTGCGCGCCCTCTCCCGTTCAGCAACTGTCAAGCTAAATACCGTGGGGCAGTCACGGAAGCGCCATGCAGTTGTCAAAAAGCGACTGTCTATTCCCCTTGTTCGCGGAACACATGGCGAACCCGTCGCGTTGAAGGGGGGACGGCTTTTGAAGTCGAGTGTGCGTAAGAGCCGAGTATCGGCATTGCCCAGAGTTGCGTTGCGTTCCCGGGTCAAACGGGAGGGCGTGTCAGTTCCCACCGGAACCCCCGCGTCTGCGTTTGTTGCGTTAGCTGTTCCGCGTGTGAGTTTCTGTCCACGTAAATTCGTAACTGTGTCGCGTTCTGTAGCGTTGCGTTTGGTTGAGTCTGCGTATCCCAACTCCCCCCGCGACACGCTGAAAGGCGTGTTAGCTAAAATCAGGCAAGCCGCTCGGAGTGAAACGTTCAAGCGTATCTCTGAGCGGCTTGCCAGCCGAATTGGCCGCAGCTGGCCTGATCATTGGTCCCGCTCGGGTATCGAGTATCGCAAGAATCCAGATGGGTCCGTCCCGTCGCGTTTGCAGTGAGGTTCGTTTTGGAGTTGCAGTCGAGTGAGTGGCGTTCGCTTCCAGACGTCGTGGGTATAGTTCTCGCTTCGGTGGGTCGCACGTCTCCCGCGCTATCGAAGTTGATGGCTGAGAACCCATCGGGCAGATGAGCCCAAGGAGGTTTCGGGGAACATTCCCCGCACGAGTTGGCAGGCACATGGAGCGTCGGAGGCGCAGGTCTCCACGAGGCATCACGTGGCATGGTTTTGCGTAGTGATGTCATGCGCTCTGTGTGCTTGCCGCCCCGCACAAGGGGATGACAAGGCCAAAGTGAGTTGGCGGCGTCCCCGATATAAGGAGGAGTTCTTATGAACCCCGATCACATCAATCCCTTACAGTGGCATCAGGCGGTTGGTTTCGCGCGCCAGTCCTGCGCGCGCGTCTTCCGCGACGGCGGTGCGCCCGGTGATGCCGTGCACGCGTTCGGCCTCAAAGAGGATATCTCCGAGGTGCACGACTGGGGCAAAGCGGTGGAAGCGATCGCAGAAATGCTTTGCGCGCAGCCTATTAAGAGCGCTGCCTAAGAACAAAGAATTCCTATACTGAGGGAGCTGCCCCGGCGAAAGCCGGGGCTTTTTTGTGGGAACGGTCAGCTTAGGGCTCGAGCTCGGTATCCCAGTACAAGTAATCGAGCCAGCTTTGGTGCAGATAGTTCGGCGGGAAGAGTCGTCCATTGCGGTGCAACTCGAACACCGTCGGACGATAGGGATGCTGCGTGGGATGCATCCCCGCCGAGTCGGGCATCTCGCCCCCCTTCACCAGATTACAAGGTGCGCAGGCCGCGACGACGTTATCCCAACGTGTCTGACCGCCGCGCGAGCGCGGCACGAGATGATCGAACGTAAGGTCTTCCCTTGAACCGCAGTATTGGCACGTGAACCTGTCTCGCAGGAACACATTAAATCGCGTGAATGCAGGGTAGAGGGCGGGCTTAACGTAAGTCTTGAGCGATACGACGCTCGGTAGCCGCATCTCAAAGGAGGGGCTTCTGACGAAGCGGTCGTACTCGGAAACGATGTTGACGCGTTCGAGAAATACAGCCTTGACCGTTTCCTGCCAGCTCCAGAGCGACAATGGGTAGTAGCTCAGTGGCCGGAAATCGGCGTTTAAGACTAGGGCCGGAAAAGAGTCCGGAATGGCTGCCTGCGCAGTCACGATCTAAGGTCCTATCGTTTCTTTTTCTTACGAATCGCACCCTCCTGAGACACGCGGCCGGGATACTAGCTTCGCGTATCAACTCTGTGAAGCACCCCCCTGTTTCTCTGGCATGTGCCCATATATCTCTCCTCGGGCGGTAACCATCCAAGAGATCAGGGCTTTTTGGATCCTACCTTGCATATGCCGCCGAGCATATAGGAGGCCCACAGTATGCGGGCGGCCACACCTCGCCACGGTCGCCAGCGCTCCGCGATAGCAAGAAGCTCATCTTGAGTGGGGCGATTCGTCAGGCCCAAGGCGTTGCCTACCGCAGATTGTAAGGCGAGATCACCAGGTGCGAAGGCATCGGCGCGGCCCACACAAAAAAGCAAATAGATGTCGGCGGTCCATGGTCCGATGCCGTGCACTGCCGTCAGTTCCCGATGCATCACGATATCTGGTTCGCGCGCGAGCCGTTCCAAATCGAGACCGTTTTGGGCTGCCTCGCAAACTGATCGCAACGTGCGGACCTTTGCACGCGACAGCCCTGCGGCGCGCAGTTCTTCATCCGAGTGCTCAAGCAGAGCCGAAGGGACCAGCGGACAAACGAGGCTGCTCAGCCGTTTCCAGATCGCTTCAGCGCTTGCGATGGAAAGTTGCTGGCCGACGACGATACGGGCCAATCCCTCAAAGCCGGGTGCGTGACGGCGCAATGGCGGATCGCCGGCCTCATCATGTATGCGCCGCATGTGAGCGCACTTGCGTCGCAACACACGAACGCCTTCGCGAATGTCGCTTTCCGTTTTGATGATGCGCGGCTTGGCCGTGCGCTTTGTGTTCATGACACGCGTTGTTTTGTTTCGCTGAGCGCGTACTCAGAGTAGAGTTCGTCTTGCCGAACTTAAAGCGTCTCGTTTGCTTCTGGCGGAGTGCAAATCGATGATGCGTTGTTGCGTACGTTCTTTTGCTTTTGGTTCTTTGGTGTTGTTGGCGCTGCTTCACACCGGGGATGCATGGAGCGCGAGCAAACGGTTCAGTGGTTGGACGACCGTTCGCAATGAGCGGCATGGTTTCCTGATCGGCTACCCTGCCGAGGTTTTCCGGCCCAGACACCAACCAATCACCGATGAAGGGCGCGTTTTCTACTCGTATGACGGGCGCGCGCGCCTGATGGTCGGCGCATTCACCAATGAGGACGGGGTGTCACTACGCGCCTACCGGCGCTTCCTATTGGAGGAAAACTACGCTGGCGCGGATATCGACTATGCACCTATCCGCAAGCGCTGGTTCGTTATTTCCGGCACGTTGGGAGACGAAATCTTCTATCAGCGTGTAAACTTCACGTGCGGCGGGCACCTCATCAATAGCTGGGCCATGATCTACCCTAAGACGGAAAACCGCTTCTACGATCGCGTTCTGGAGGCGATCGCGCCGACGTACTCGCCAGGTAGCGGGCGTTCTGGTAAGTGCGAGTGAGCACGCCTACCAGTCCAGGACATGACGAAAGCACCGGTTCTCCGTTTCGCACCAAGCCCCAACGGACCTCTTCACATTGGTCATGCGCTGTCGGCGTTCGTTGGCTTCGACATGGCCCGCCAGCTCGGTGGCCGGTATTTGCTACGCATTGAGGATATCGATGTCGCGCGCTGCCGTGTGGAGCACGTTGACGGCATCTTCGAGGACCTGTCTTGGCTTGGCGTGACGTGGGAGGAGCCCGTCCTCTTCCAGTCGCAGCACTTGGCGACCTATAGCCAAGCCGCACAGTTGCTAGAGGCGCAAGGGCTGCTCTACCCGTGTTTTGCCTCGCGCTCGGAAATCTTGGAGGCGGCAAAAGACGGACTGCGCGATCCCGATGGCGCACCGATCTATCCAGGTCTGCACAAGCGGCTGGCAAAGCGGGAGATCGAGGAGCGTCTGAGGGAAAGTCAGCGATTTGCGCTGCGCCTCGACATGGAGCGCTCCCTTGAGGCGGCAGAGCGCGTGCTCGATGGCCAGCCCTTAGCATTCACGGAGATCGACGAGAACGGGACAGCTTCAGTAATCGAGGCGCGGCCGGAGCGGTGGGGGGATGCGGTTATCCTGCGTAAGGATGTGCCAACAAGCTATCACCTCGCTGTCGTGGTGGATGACGCGCGCCAGGGCGTCACGCACGTGACGCGCGGCCTTGACCTGTTTGCGGCGACCGATCTGCACCGTCTGCTTCAAGTTCTACTGCGTCTGCCCGAGCCCAAATATCATCACCATCGCCTGCTTGCCGATGAGCAAGGGCAAAAGCTTTCAAAGAGTACGGGTGGCACAAGCATTGCCGATTTGCGTTGCGCAGGTGCAACGCCAGACTACATCCGGGCCAGGATCGGCCTTGGTTAATTCGCATTAACCCACTGCAATAAATATGTTTATTTACGTTTCGCGCTGTTTGCGCGGCGCGTTAGGAATTGTGCGGGTTATCTATATAAACTAGCCGCCGAGTTCTTCAGGTGTTTTTGAGTGAGTTGCGCGTGAAGAAAGCCTCCAACACGAAACCGAAGACCGGTAACCGAGCCAAGCAAGCTCGTGGCCGGTCGTCAGCACGGCGGACGCGGGCGCAGCCGACCGCCGCTGCGAAGGCGCGTGCGCCGCGATCACGCGCGAATACGGCGCGCACTTCTCGAAGCTCTCGCCGGAAGAACTCAGCCTTTGCGTTGCTTGCAACCGCCTATTCGAGCGAAGAGTGCAAAACACTGCTGCTCGTACTGGTGCCGTTCGTTGTCATCACGGCGGCGATCGGTGCAAGCCAGTTGATGAGGCCGGACCCGTTGAGCTGGCGCATTGCGCACATGCCGATTTCGGAGGGCACGGTTGAGGCCACACGAACGACAGGCCTGCCTGAATTCACGGCCGTCGCGCAATCAGCCGCCTATCTGCTCCACCCGATTTCTGCATCAAACAGCATCAAGGAAACAAGGGTGCGGCCGGCTCGATTGCAGGCGATTCCAGCCGATTTTGCTGCACTTATTCGGCCAGTGAAAGCTGAAAAGGCGTTGCCGCCGGTCCCGCCGGAACAAACACTGGTTGCGCAAACAACGACGTTTGCACGCCTCGCGCAGTGTGAAGCCCCGGGCAATTTCGGGCAGCAATATCAGCATCATACGGCCGCCGGCACGGACCCTGAAAAATTCGGAAAGCTCCTTGCGGCGGCCGCGGAAGCTCAGACAAGAAAGCTGGTCATATACACTGACAAATACCGACATATCGGCTTTCCGATGGGGGATGTACCTGACATGTACGGTGCATGTACAGATGTCGTCGTTCGCGCCTATCGCGCGCTCGGCATCGACTTGCAGGAGCTTGTACATAAGGCTCGTCTCGGCACCGGCGACCCGAGCATCGATCATCGACGTACAAAGACGCTCCGGCGCTTTTTCGAAAAGCACGGGAATTCGATTCCCGTCACGGACTTTCCCGAGGATTACCACCCCGGGGATATCGTGACGTACTACCGGGCGGAGGGGCGCGGATCGCAATCGCATATTGCGATCGTGTCCGACGCCATTGCTCCGTCGGGCCGGCCGATGATCGTGCACAATCGCGGCTGGGGTCCCCAGGTCGAGGACGCACTCTTTGCTCATCAAGTGACCGGTCACTATCGGTACGCAGGTGTCGATGCGGCGGCTGAAACGCCGGGATCGCAGGCGATGCTTAACCCCGGCGCGCCCAAGCCACACTGAAGACCTGCAAGCCCTGATGCCCTCGCCCCTGTTCGATCAGCGGCCCAAGCGGCCCCTCGCCTAGCGCCAAATCCCTCCAAAATTTTCCGCCAATCGCACCGAGTTTTGGGTGCAAGCAAAACCCAATGCGCGCCGCCGCGCAGCAATCGTGGTTAGCCCTTCATTAAAGATTGTCTGGAAAGCTTTCAGATACAGCGCAGTGAAATTCGCGCACACCGAAATCATTTTTTGAGTCCGAGAAACAAAAATGGCTTGTCAATTCCAGCGAATAAGCTCAGCGTTTGTGAACTCCAAGTACTATCGAGTTGATATTTCGGCGAAAAGTGGCCTCCGTGCCATTGGTCGCGGATGCAAGGCGCATAAGAAGAAAGCAAAGCTTGGACTGATGATAACTTGGTCAATGTTTCGTTTCGGGGACAAAAAGGCTGCGGCCCCGCATACCTTCATTTCGAGGCGGTTGGCGTCCGGTTTCGGTGCCGGCGAGACGCCCGCGCGAACGGCGGAGTTGCTGTCCGGCGATGCGCAGTGGACGCGTGCCACGGCCGCCATGTCCTCGGCGATCTCAACCTTTGTGCAGGTGACCGAGCTCCAATCCGGAGCGGCGGGGCATCTCGATGCGGCCGACTATGCCCTCCAGCATCTCCGCCAAGAACTTGGTGGGGTATTGCCGGTCGCAGCCTCTGAGCTGGTGGTGGTTCCGGGTGCGGTTCCGACCGCGACAGACGCCGAGCCCTTGGGCGAAACGCTCGCAGCTTAGGACGCGCCGTCACATCTTCTCAGAAATCAGCGCACGTCCGGACCGGCGATGGACGCCGTGTTCCCCTGGAACGATGTGGGTGCAGCTTCGACGACGCTCGTGCCGAATTTTTGCACCTGGAGCACGGCGAGGCTGTGCTCGCTAAGGCCATTTGCACCAAAGCGCACGACGCCATCGACCCCGGCAAAGCCAGCTGGCCTTGTCAGGTTGGCCTGCGTGAAGCGCGCGCCAGGTGGATATGCAGATAAGTTGATCGCGATGCCGACCGCGTCATAGGCGAGACTGGCAATGCGCGGTGGGGCTGCTCCGAACGTCCTGGCGAAACGCTCGGCGAAGTCACGCCAGGCGTCGGGATCGGGGCTTGGGTACCAGCCGCCGACAAAGACATTGTCACGACCGATTGCTGCGTAATTCCAGCCGCCGGTTCCCAACAGCTTCACGCGTGACGGGTCGAGGCCCGAATACGACAGCACCGGTCCGATCTGAGGCAGGATGTCTTGTCCGCCTGGCAGGAAGAGTGCGTCGACGGGCGCACCGGCCGACTCGTGATTTTTGATTTTCTCAACCACGTTCTTGACCGGGGCCAGCATGCCGCTGGACGAGGCTGAATAGGTTTGGGCAATAACGACGCTGCCGCCTGCCCGCTGGACTGCGCGATAGAACGCCGGTTGCACCGCGCGCCCGTAGGGTGTGTCGGGGATCAGCGCGGCGAAGCGGCGTTTGCCCTGAGAGGCGGCAAACGAAATGATGCGCTCGGTCTCCTGCTCGGCCAGCACGCTGATCAAGTAGACGCCGTTTCCGGCAACCGCGCTGTCGTTCGAGAAGGCGATGACCGGGAGGCCGGCTTGTCGCGTAACGGGCGTCACGCCGGTGACGGATTGAGAAAAGAGCGGGCCCAGGACGATCTCGGCACCCTCGCGCACAGCTTCATCGGCAGCGATACGTGCGCGCGGTGCGGTCCCGCCGTCGTCCTTGGTGACAAGCCGCACGGAGGGATCGTTGCGCTCAAACAGCGCCATCTCGGCTGCCTGCTTCATGCTCTTGGTGAGGCGCGCGGTTTCGCCCATCCCGCCCATCGGCAGCAGGAGCGCGATCGTCACGGGCTGGCGGTTCGCCGCAGCCGTGCTCGGACTAACGGATGGGGTGAGTGCCGATGTTTGGGTGTCGGTTGGACCCGTCGTGGAGCACGCGGCAATGAGCGCGCCAACGAGCCCCATGAGCGCAGCGCGCCCCAGGCCCACTCTCCCACAAAACGTGCCGATCCTGAGCCCTGACAGGACAAGATCCCCCAATCGCGCAGCCCCTCGCTCCATCCCCTCATGCTTGATAGGTCACCAAGCCAAGATCAATGTAGTGATTCTAACGGATTTGGTTAGGCCTTTGATTGCCTGGGCGAAAGTGCTCTGGGGACACTTTAGCCGTTTTTGTGCACATCTCAGGGCAAATTGGCGTTACCGGAGGGGTGCAACCGACGGAAAAGCCGTACGGTGGCCAGGCTGCCGGACGCCGCAACGTGTAAAAGTTCAGAAGATCCCGTCCGCGGTCAGGCCGTAGATGCACAGCGTCGCCGGCTCTTGACTTGAGCTTTTTGGATCGCGCTGTGCGGCCACGTCGATCTCAACGATCAGCCGCTCCTTGCCAAAGTCATGCGGTTTGGTTTCTTCGCCGTCGTGCAGGACATAAGGGACACGAACACCATCGGTGTCCCTGTTGCCCGAGATAACCACCACATGCTCCATGGCGATATCATTGCCCTTGGCGCGGACGCGAAGGGCTTTCAACAAGCCGCCGAAATCTCCAACGGCGATCCTCTCCTGGGTCTGGCCGTCTCCTACTTTGACGCAACCGATTTCTTCCCACTGGAATTTGTCGTCCGCCTTGACGGTCGCCGGACTTGCCAAGGCTGCGGCAACGACCAGAGCGCCTATGATCGAACAGATGCTTTTCATTGTCTCTTCATCCTCTTCACGCGCGAACAGCTTTTCCGCACACAGCACCGCAAAATAGCGCTACCAGAACAGTGCAACCATAGGAAAAGGTATGAGCGGCAGGGAATTGGAGCCAGGCGGCGTGAGCGCGCGTGCAGCGGCGGAGGTGGGGCGGCAGCGCGATGCCAATCTGGCGCCCGGGCTCTATCTCGTCGCAACGCCCATTGGCAATCTCGGCGACATCACGCTGCGGGCGCTGGCCGTTCTCGCCCGCGCCGATCTGATCTTGTGTGAGGACACCCGGCACAGCCGGCCGCTGCTGGCCCACTTCGAAATTGGTACGCCGACGCGCCCCTACCACGAGCACAACGCCGCGCGCGAACGCCCGCGCGTGCTTGCCGAGCTGGAGGCGGGAAAACGTGTCGCGTTGATTTCGGATGCGGGCACGCCGCTCATTTCCGATCCGGGACTGAAGCTGGTGCGCGCGGCCGTGGAGGCCGGCCACCGCGTTGAGGCACTGCCGGGGCCTTCGGCTCCCTTGGCGGCGCTGACCGTTTCGGGGCTGCCGACCGATGCGTTTTTCTTTGCGGGCTTTCTGCCCGCGAAAGCGGTGGGCCGGCGCGCGCGCATCGCCGAGTTGAAACAGATCCCCTCAACGCTCGTGTTCTTCGAGGCGCCGTCGCGTGTTGCCGACATGCTTGACGATCTCGCGGCCGGACTTGGCGCGCGTCCCGCCGTGCTCGCACGCGAGTTGACGAAACTTCATGAGGAGGTGCGCCGCGGGCTGCTTCCCGATCTGGCCGGTGCGCTCAAGGACAAAGTGCCGAAGGGCGAGATGGTCGTCGTCGTCGGGCCGCCGCAGAAGGGGGAGGTGACGGATGGGGACATCACGGAGAATTTGGAGGCCGCGTTGCAGGAGATGAGCCTGCGCGATGCGTCGAAGGCGATTGCGGACGCGCTCGGCGTGCCTAAGGCCCGCGTTTATGACTTGGGTTTGCGTCTTGCGCGAAGCAAGACATAGACGTGCCGTGCCGCCGGTGATTCCGCGTGCGCTGGGCTAATTATTGCGCGTCCTGGTTTGAGTCTTACGACTGCTGAAATTGGTGTCTCAGGATCGAGACATAGAGGGACCGGTGGTTCAGGTCCGAGCGCCGCTGCATTACGTACAGGCTGTCTACTTCATCAATCGTCGTGAAGAACTTCTCAATCTCGTAGTAGGCCGCCCTCAATTGGTAGTCGTGAATCAAGATCTTGGAGTCGTCGGGGGCAAATATCGCTGCGGCTAACGCGCAAGATACGCGAAAGCGGCCATCGATAAGTATGAGGTCGAAGACATCGTTGTTCGTCAGAAACGGCTCGCACCAGTAGTTCTGCCATTGCCGGATCTTGCCGTCGTCACGTGGGTAGCCCCACCTGCGCGTGGGGCCGATATCGACGTGGTGGAAGTTGAGGCGCCGCTTGTTGGCAGCCTCTTTGATTTCGGGGTGCCGCTTGAGCTTCTCCACCCAATCGCTGTCCGATTCGACAGATACAATCCGAATTGCCGGCGAGCGAACGGCGGCCAGCGTGCTACCTCCGCTTCCAAACTCAAGATACCTTGTGCACGACGAAAGATGGGATTCGAGCGCCGCCACTTCCCGGTCCGTCATATGGATTTTCAGGTCTGGTACGGATTTATCCACGGGCTGCTGTTCCCTGTGTTCGCCTTGCATTTGGTGCGTTCCATGCTGCACCTTATCGTTCGTGGGCGCTTCCCACGAGAACCCATTCTGACGACAGATATTTTCGGAATTGCGACGCGAGACCTGATCACTATTCGCCCGGTTCACCGACCTTCTGACACCCCGGGGCGCACCGAACGCCGGTCGCGGCTACGGCGGGGTCGCATCTCGGAGGCTTTGGCGGCCGCGCTCTTGTTGGCGAAGGGCTATCGCATCCTCGGGCGACGGGTGAAAACGCGCGCAGGCGAGATCGATCTCATTGCCGCGCGGGGTGGGCGCATCGCCTTCATCGAAGTAAAGCGGCGCTTGACGATCGAAGATGCCGAGGCCGCCATCACCCGCAAGCAAGCCGAGCGGATCAGGCGCGCGGCCAACCTTTGGCTGGCGCGTCACCCGCGCTATCAGGAACACGAGATGCGCTTCGATGTGGTGTTCCTGGTTCCGGGCCGCTGGCCGCGGCATATCGTGGGCGGACTTTCGTGTTTCAAAAGAACCGGGGGATGAGCATCCAGGTGCGCGCCTTGTAGGCGGGGAACTCGGGATAGCGCTCCATCGAGCGGTCCTTCTCGCGCATGCTGGGCACGTAGATGCCGAAGATCCAGACGGCCAGGATGGCGAACGCCAGCCAATGCTGTGCCATCATCGCCAGAGCGGTGTAGACGAGAATCATGCCGAGGTAGTTTGGGTTGCGCGTGCGACGGAAAAAGCCGTCGGTCATCAGGCGATTGCGCGCGCGAAGCGTGTAGAATTTTTGGGCGTCGCTCCCGTACTGCAGATAGACGCCGACGACGTAGATGACGAGGACGAGTGCGATGTAAGCGGGTGCCGGCGTAACGTAGCGGCTGATGAGCAGAATGGGTGCGACGTAGTAGGCGGCAAGCGGCAGGAAGTCGTCAACGAAGCCAATCCAGGCCGGCTTTTCTTCCTTGAACCTGCGGTCGGGGGTGATCGACTCTTTGATCAGCCACAGGCCGGCATACGTTCCATGCAGGGCCAGATAGATGAAGGGGGCGACCGACCAGTTGCCAAAGGCGGCCATCATCGCCAGAACGAACGGGACGACGAGCACCATATAGAGAGCGATCCAGGTGCCGACTTTCATTGGCTTTGTAAGCATTGCGCGCCTCTTTCACACAGTCCGGCTAACCCGGCCGACCGAATATGCTAATGCTTCGCGCGCCATCTGGCTGCGGGTGGGCTTGCGTCCGTTCGCCGCGATGGTGCGATCCAGATCGAAACGCCCTCACTTAGGAGTGGGCGCGCAGGAGAACGCCGCACGATGAGTCTCAACGTCGCCTGTCAAATGGACCCGATTGAGCGGATCGACATCCTTGGCGATTCCACCTTTGCGATACTGCTCGAGGCGCAGCGGCGCGGGCACGACATGTTCTATTATACGCCGCAGAACCTTTCCCTACACGGCGATCGGCTTTTGGCGCGGGGGATGTCGCTGAAAGTTGAGGATAAGGTGGGCGAACACTACCAGGTGTCGCGCCCGCGCGTGGAGAACCTCGCCATGCTGGATGTGGTCCTGCTGCGCCAGGACCCGCCCTTCGATATGGCCTACGTCACGACGACGCATCTGCTGGAGCGTGTCCAGCCGGACACGCTGGTCGTCAACGACCCCGCGCAGGTGCGCAATGCGCCCGAAAAGATCTTCGTGCTCGACTATCTCGACCTGATGCCGCCCACGATGGTGACGCGGACGCTCGAGGACGTTGAGGCTTTTCGCGACCAGTACAAGGACATCATCCTGAAGCCGCTTTACGGCAACGGGGGGGCTGCGATCTTCCGCATTGCGCCCGACGATACCAACGTCGCCTCGCTGGTCGAATTATTTCAGACCGTGTTTCGCGAGCCGTTCATGGTGCAGCAGTACCGGCCGGAGATTAAGGACGGCGACAAGCGCATCATTCTTGTCGATGGCGAGGTGGCGGGTGCCATCACGCGCATTCCGCCGAATGGTGAGACGCGCTCGAACCTCCACGTCGGGGGCATGGCGCAGGCGACCGAGCTGACGGAGCGCGATCGCGAGATTTGCGCGCGGCTGGGCCCCGAATTGAAGAGGCGCGGTCTGCTGTTCACGGGGATCGACGTGATTGGGGACTATCTGACAGAGATCAACGTCACGTCGCCCACGGGCATCCGCCATGTGAAGGCGTTTGGCGGGGCGGACATCGCCGCCATGATCTGGGATGCGATCGAGGCGAAGGTGGCAGCGCGCGCCTAGCCCAACAGATCGCGCAGGGGTGCGATCAGGGGCTCGTCGGCCGGCGGCATCGGATAGCACGTTAGCCGTGCAGCGCGCACCCACGCAAGCTCTTGGCCTTCGCGTGCGGTGATCTCGCCGTCCCACTGGCGGCAGAGGTAAAGCGGCATCAGAAGGTGGAAGGTCTCATATGCGTGGCTGGCGAAGGTGAACGGCAGCAGGCAGTCCGCGCATACGTCGATGCCGAGTTCCTCGAATAGCTCGCGGCGGAGCGCAGCCTCAGGCGTTTCCGTCAATTCGACCTTGCCACCGGGGAACTCCCACAGGCCAGCCATGGACTTGCCTTCGGGGCGGCGCGTGATCAGCACCCGGTTGTCGGGATCGATGAGGGCGGCAGCGGCGACAAGGAGAATGTTTCGGCTCATGATCCCTGGACGATGAAGGTTGTGCGATCGAGGCCGGTATTGCCGTTGCCTGGATCATACGCGTAGACCGTGACGTCATAGACGCCTGGCGCATCGATCGGAAGCGTGGCAGCAAACTGGCTCGTCTCGCCGGCAAAGGGCAAGTCGATCGTCTTCACCATCTTGCCGTCGCGCTTGATGATTGCTTTGACGTCGAGGTTATTGGCATCCCACAGGCCATCCGGGGCAATCGGACAACCACACATCATTATGACATTGGCGCGCAATTCGACCTTGCCCGTATCTGCCGGCAGCTTGATGTGCGCTGGCGGGTCAAGCACGTCGACGACGAAACCTGGCAGTTCGAGCACCCAACCATCGCCGCCTGTCACGTGGGCGCCGGGAACGACCCACTGAGTCGAGGAGACGCTGTGGGCTGCTTGCGGTTGGCCGAGCGGTCCGTAGGCCTCAATCTCAATGAGGCGCGGCTCGTCGAGATCGAGCGTTGCCTGGAATTTGGCCGCTGAGTCATCGGAAAGCTTCGCACGCCGGCCGGCGTTGTCGTGCATCAGGAGGTTGGTGTTGCCGGTGCCGCCGGTGGTCGTGCCGGTTGCAAGGACTTCACCGGTCTGGCCGTCGCGAACGGTGATGCGCATGCCGCCCATGCTGGTGCCGATGAACTTGGCATCCTTGCTGAGGACGCGCACGGTGATGTCGGTCGGCTCGGCGTTAACGATGGCGGGTGCGGTCAGAACGAAAGCGACTGCGGCCAAAGTTGTCAGGGCAGATGTTCGCATTTCTGTAGTTCCTTTCGTGCTTTTGGCGGCAGGCTCGGTGCGCCACTATATCCCTAGCCGGTCGAGAGGCAGCGGGATTTAGCTTCCTCTAAATTAGAGTTATCTAATATAATAATCAACAGTGCGGGCCGCGGCAAATCGGAACACGGCGACATTCGTTGGTGAGGTCGTCAACGCTGCCGAAACACGTAGGCGGACTCTTGAAGCCCCGTCAGCCCGCGCTTGACGAAGTGCGGATGGGTGTCGAGTGCCTGGCGACGCTCGAGCTCGCGCATATCGTAGCGATCACCGAAGAGGTGATCGACCTGGCCGTGGGGGGTGGCGAATGGCGGCCCCGACATTTCCGATTGGTCGTAGTCAAGGGTAATGAGCAGCATTGGCACGCCGGCCGGCACCAGCTCTTTCAGCTTCGTGGCGTATTGCTCTTGCATGGGAGCTGGAAATGCCACCAGAGAGGCGCGATCGTAGACACCGGCGACGTTGGCAATAGCCTCATGCGGCAAATCGAAGATATCGCCGCACCAGATTTCGTACGCGCCGGCCGACTTCACGACGAAAGATCCGGTGGTCCGGATTTCGGGCGTTAGTCCGCGTTCGGCGAAGAAGTCGTCGACCGCAATCTCGCTGAGTTCCGCGCCGATCACCTGGTGGCCCTGGCTGGCCAGCCAAACCATATCGAGACTCTTGCCACAAAGCGGAACGAACACATCCGAGCCGTGTGGTGCCTCAGCGCGCGCCCAATATTTCTGCAAGAGATCGTGGGCGGCATCGAGGTGGAAGCCGATGTCGCGGTTTTGCCAGCGGTCGTGCCAAAATGTCGGTTCCATGCAGGCCGTCGTCTTCAGCTGCGATATTCGGCGTTGATGTCGATGTAAGCGTGGGTCAGATCGCAGGTCCAGATGGTTGCGCGCCCGCGCCCCAGGCCGAGGTCGACACGGACCGTGATCTCCGCGTTCTTCATGTATGTGGCGCCGATCTCTTCCTCATAGCCTGACGCGCGCTCTCCGTCCTTGGCTACCAGATGATCGCCGAACCAAATGGCAAGCTTATCCCGGTCGGCTGCTTCACCGGCTTTGCCGACCGCCATGACAATGCGCCCCCAGTTTGGGTCTTCGCCCGCCATTGCCGTCTTGACCAACGGGGAATTGGCGATCGACAAACCGATGTGGCGGGCGGCCAGATCGGTCTCAGCGCCTTCTACCTCGACGGTTATGAACTTCGTGAGCCCCTCGCCGTCCTTGGCGATGAGGATCGCCAGCTCCTTAAAAAGATCGTGCAGGGCGGCTGCAAAGGGCTCCAAACGCGGGTCTGCAGGGTCGGTGATGCGCGGACAGCCACGCTTCTCGGCGGCCGCGGTCGCAAACGTCAAGAGCGTGTCGCTTGTTGATGTGTCACCGTCAATCGTGACGCAGTTGAAGGTGAGTTCGGCCGAGCGCTTGACGATCGTTTGCAGGGCGGCCTGCTCGATCGCTGCGTCCGTGAAGACGAAACACAACATGGTCGCCATGTCAGGTGCGATCATGCCGGCGCCCTTGCATATCCCGTTGATGACAACCTCGGTGTCGCCGATCTTGACGTGCCGGGTCGCAAGCTTGGGGAAGGTGTCGGTCGTCATGATGGCCCGGGCCGCATCGTGCCAGCCGTCGGGAACGGCTTCGACGGCAAGCTGGTCGAGCAAATGGGTGAATCGGGTCGCATCCATCGGCTCGCCGATAACGCCCGTGGATGCGGGAAAAATCTCTGTTTGCGGACACTCGGCCGCCTCGGCGGCGGCCGCAACCGTCATTCTCACCGCCTCGTGGCCGTTCTTGCCGGTGAATGCGTTGGCGTTGCCGGAATTGACGACGAGCGCGCGGGCAACGCCGCCCTTGAGGTGCTCAGCACACCACTCAACCGGAGCCGAGCGCGTCTTCGATTGCGTCAGGACGCCGGCAACGACCGTGCCCGGCTCAAGCACGGCAATGAGCAAGTCCGTACGGCCCTGATAACGAATGCCGGCCTCGGCGGTAGCGAGGCGTACACCCTCGACGATGGGAACATCGGGAAGTGACTTGGGTGCAAAAGGGGAGACTGACGTCGTCTTGCCCATGGAGACCTCCGGCACGATAGCGAGCCATGACACGAAACAGATCGGGCCGCTCAGATCAAGCGGCCCGATGAGGGATTGCGCGGGTCGGAAGGTGAACTAGGGCTTTGGGGCCGCTGCGTTGCCATTGGCCTTCTGTTCGGCTTGTTTTTTTGCCTGCTCCTCAACCTGCTTCTTGATGTCAACGTCGACATACTCGAGCTCGGCCTTGTCACGAAGCGCTGATGCCTTCTCCTGTGCCTTGAGCACAATGAGAGAGTTCATGATCGTGTCCTTGACCGCTTCATAGGTCGGCGGCGGCTTCTGCCGGCGATCCTCAAGCTTGAGAATATGCCAACCAAAGTCGGTCTTTACGGGCTCCGAGACGCTGCCCTCTATCATCGTGAAGGCCGCTTGCTCGAACTCAGGCACCATCTGTCCCTTGACGAAGTAGCCAACCAGGCCACCCTTGTCCTTCGAGCCGGGGTCGATCGAGTTCTCTTTGGCAAGTTCCGCGAAATCTTCGCCCGCCACAATCTTCTCGCGTATCTCCTTGGCCTTATCTTCATCCTTAACCAGGATGTGGCGGACGAGAACTTCCGTCTCCGGATTGAGCTGGGCAATTCGGTCGTCGTAAATCTTCTTGGCCTGGGCCTCGTCGATTTGGTTCTTGAGAAACTTTTCAAAGTAGAACTCGCGCAGCAATCGGCTGCGCAGATAGCGAAGCCGGTTTTCGAACTCGGCATCAGACTCGAGTTTCGCTTCTTCGGCGGCTTCAGCGAAAAGAAGATTGTCGATCAAATATTCTGCGAGCGCGCGGCGCTTCACTTCGGGAGGTAGTTGGGCGAGGTCTTTGCCGATCTCCGATTCCGCCAGCGTCATGTCGGCTTCGGTAATCTCCTGACCGTTCACCTTCGCGACGACTTTGTCGTCAGACCAGGCAGGAGTGCTGAGTCCGGCAACGGCGGTGAGAGCGACAATGCCAGCGGCCATGAGGGAGCGCTTTTTTTGAAGCACGGTTTTTTCCTTGATCCGGGATGGTTTGGCTAGGGCTACAATTGAAACGCAGCGCGTAAGCCCAAATATAAAGAACATCGAGGAGAACGCGCTGTCGACATCGAATTTGGAGGCAAGGCATAGTGGGCCAATTGGCCTCTGCCAAGTTAAGATTTTGCCATTCCGGGCAAGATCTCGTGCCTTTCAGAACTGCATGCGGGGTTCCCACGCGTTGACAAGGCCATATTGCGGTCCTTATCTCTCGCCCGGCGGCAGGGATCGGGCCGTCTGCAGCGCTCCCTCGCAGACATTTGCTGCGCCTCGATCCGAAGGTCCGACCCGCCACTCTGGGGTGTGTCGGCCTTCAGAACCGGGCATGCTTTTGCCGCATGGGACCGTAAGTGTCTCAGCGCGGTGCGATGGGATTTGAGGAACGAACCGAATGCTCGCGTCAATCGGCGAATATGCATCCAAGCTTTTTGGCTCATCAAATGAGCGCAGAGTCAAGGGATACCGGCCTAGGGTCGAGGCGATCAACGCGCTCGAGCCCGAGCTTGAAGCACTCAGCGATGAGGCGCTGAAGGCGCGGACCCTGACGTTCCGGCAGGAACTGGAGAACGGCGCCACTCTGGGCGACCTTCTCGTGCCGGCTTTTGCGACTGTTCGTGAGGCGGCCAAGCGCACGCTCGGCCAACGGCATTTCGACGTCCAGTTGATCGGCGGCATGGTGCTGCACGAGGGTAAGATCGCGGAGATGAAGACGGGCGAAGGTAAGACGCTCGTCGCAACGCTGCCGGTCTATCTCAATGCGCTTGCCAGTAAGGGTGTTCACGTCATTACCGTGAACGATTACCTCGCCCAGCGTGACGCGGAGTGGATGGGCGAGATATATAAGTTCCTCGGGTTGACGGTCGGCTGCATTGTTCACGACCTGGACGACGAAGATCGCCACGCCCAATATGCCTGCGACGTTACCTACGCGACCAATAACGAGCTGGGTTTCGATTACCTTCGCGACAACATGAAGCTGCACAAGGATGAGATGGTGCAGCGCGAACATTTCTACGGCATCGTCGACGAAGTCGACTCCATCCTGATCGATGAAGCAAGAACGCCGCTGATCATTTCCGGTCCGCTTGAGGATCGCGCGGAACTCTACAACGCGGTCGACGGATTCATCCCAAAGTTGGCGGCGGAAGATTTCGAGCTCGACGAAAAGCAGCGGCAGGTATCGCTGACCGACGCTGGTAACGAGACGATAGAGCGGATGCTTGATGAGGCGGGTATGCTGAAGGGCTCGCTTTATGACATCGAGAACGTGACGCTGGTCCACCACGTCAATCAGGCGCTTAAGGCGCACAAGCTGTTCCAGCGTGACCGCGACTACATCATCAAGAGCGGCGAGGTCATCATCATCGACGAGTTCACCGGCCGTATGATGCCGGGTCGCCGCTATTCGGAAGGCTTGCATCAGGCGCTTGAGGCCAAGGAACACGTTCAGATCCATCCCGAGAACCAGACGCTCGCTTCGATCACCTTCCAGAACTACTTCCGCCTTTACAGCAAGCTCGCCGGTATGACGGGTACGGCGGTCACCGAGGCGAGCGAGTTCATGGACATCTATGGGCTCGATGTGTTGGAGATCCCGACCAATTTGCCTGTGGGCCGCGTCGATGACGACGACGAGATCTACCGCACGGCAAAGGAAAAGTTCGATGCAATCGTGCGCAGTATTGCCGACTGCCGCATGCGCGGACAGCCAATTCTGGTTGGCACCGTATCCATCGAGAAGTCGGAAACGCTTTCGGAGCTGCTGAAGGACAAGAAGTACATTCAGGAACTCGGCCGCAAGACGTTGGCTCAGGCTGAGGCTCTGAACAGCGACAAGGAGCCCGAACTCAAGTCGTACCTTGAGGAAGTCGGCAACTATCTCGTCAAGATCGGAAAAGACGCGAAGGGTAGAGCGGATCCTGTCCCGCACGAGGTGCTCAATGCGCGCTACCACGAGCGCGAGGCCCACATCGTTGCGCAGGCCGGTGTGCCAGGTGGCGTCACGCTCGCAACGAACATGGCTGGACGCGGTACGGACATTCAGCTTGGTGGCAATGCCGACTACCGGCTGAAGGATTGGATTGCCGAGGAGACCACAGCGGGACGAACGCCTGACGAGGCGCAAATTGCCAAGATGCGCGATACGCTGCAGGCCGATGTCGCCGAGAAGAAGAAAGAGGCCTTGGATGCTGGCGGTCTCTACGTGCTTGCAACCGAGCGTCACGAAAGCCGCCGCATCGACAATCAGCTTCGCGGCCGTTCCGGACGCCAGGGCGACCCTGGCCGGTCCAAGTTCTACCTGTCGCTCGAAGATGATCTCATGCGCATCTTCGGATCAGACCGCATGGACAGCGTGTTGAAGACGCTCGGCCTGCAAGAAGGCGAGGCGATCACCCATCCGTGGATGAACAAGTCTCTGGAGATGGCGCAGAAGAAGGTCGAAGCGCGCAACTTCGACATCCGCAAGCAGATCCTCAAGTACGACGATGTGATGAACGACCAGCGCAAGGTCATCTTCGAGCAACGCATCGACATCATGGGTGAGGAGGATGTCTCCGAGACGATCAAGGATCTGCGCCAACAGCTCGTTGATGAGATTGTCCGCATTAACATCCCTGAAAAAGCCTATGCCGAGCAGTGGAACGCGCAGGGCCTGAAAGAGGCCGTTGCGGGCGTCTTCGATCTCGACCTGCCCATTGACGAGTGGGCCGAAGAAGAGGGTATTGCCGATCAGGAAATCAAGGAGCGGCTCTTAGAAAAGATCGACGAGAAGGCGGCCCAAAAAGAGCGCGAACTCGAGCCGGAGAACTTCCGTCAGATCGAAAAGATGGTGCTGCTGCAAACACTCGACAACTTGTGGCGTGAGCATCTTGTCACGCTTGAGCATTTGCGCCAGGTCATCGGCTTCCGCGCTTACGGTCAGCGCGATCCTTTGAACGAATATAAGAGCGAGGCATTCGTTCTGTTTGAGGCCATGCTTGCGCACCTGCGCGAGGCCGTGACGGGACAGCTCATGCATGTCGAGCTGGCACCTGAGCAGCCCGAGCTGCAGGAGGTCGAGCTGCCGCAAATGGAAGCGCACCACATCGATCCTACAACGGGTATGGATGAGTTTGCATTGGCCGACGCAGCGATTACCGCGGGCAGCCAAGCCCAAGCAGCACCTGACAAGCGTCCGCCTCTGCAGACGCGCAAGCAGGTGGGCGAAGTCGACCCGAAGAATCCGGCAACGTGGGGCAAGGTTGCGCGTAACGCACCCTGTCCGTGTGGGTCAGGCAAGAAGTATAAGCAGTGCCACGGCAAGCACGACTAAGCCAATAAAATCAATAAGTTAACTTGCTTTGAGGGACGCTTTCCGTCTGCACGTCCGCGTTAATCGTGACGATGGCGGAAAACGGATAGCGGTAGACCAACTCCAGCAGACACGTCTCGCTAGGCAAGCCAAGCAAAAGCAAAACTCGTGCACAACGCTGCCAACACCAGCAGCGCAACACGATCTGACAGTATGAACCAGACGGGGTCGTCGTTCATCTCGTCACGCACAGTGGCCAGCCAAACGCGGCAGATCAGAATGAAAAACAACGGCGGCAAACCCCAAAGCAATAGTGTGCTGCCGTAGAAGGTTTGGCGGAACGCGTCCTCTATGATGTAGAGGATCAGAATAATGACCGCGCCGAGCCCGCTAGCAACGCCCACGGCCAAGACCAGCAAAGAGTCCTCAGCGCTATAGCCTCGGCCGGCGATCTTCTCGCCGGGCCCTATTCGCGCCCGGTTGAGCTCTGTGTACCTCTTTGCATAGCTGAGTGAGGTAAACAGGAACATCGAGAATACGAACAACCAGGGCGAAGGAGGTACTCCTGACGCGACGACGCCAAGCGCCAGCCGCAGCGTAAACAGGATAGCGAGAACGAGGCCATCGACCATCGGCAATCGCTTTATGCCCAGCGAGTACGAGAGTGAGAGGGCAACGTATGCCAGTAGTACGCCCAATGCAGTCCAAGACACGAAGGCGGACAGGGCAAGACCTAATGTGAGACCACCTGCCGCCAAGCCACCTGCTGTCGACAGAGTTAGGTGCCCCTTGGCGATGGGACGATGTTGTTTCGACCAATGCTGCCGGTCGTCTCCGACGTCGAGAATGTCGTTAATGAGATAAGTTGAGGAGGCCACCAGCCCCATCGCGAAGAACGCCGTGATCGTCGCGAGCAACGCTGACATGTTGCCGACCTGACCACCGAGTGCGATGGGCACAAAAACCAATAGGTTCTTCGCCCATTGATGCAGCCGCATGCTTGCGAACAGGGCCATGAGGGCTGATGGGCCGTGCCGTTTCCGGGAGTCGTCGCGGACGTCATAAGATTTTGCCATTTCACGGCCCGCCTGAGACTAGGGGTGGTGACCAAACGATGAAGGCGCCATTCGTGACAAAGAGGAGTACGGCACAGAGTGAAAGCACGGTTTGCTTGACCGGAAAGCTTGAATTGGTAAACGGCACCGCGATCAGCAGCAGATACGCCAACGTAGTGCCGGGGCTGTAGAGAAGACATTCGAATGGATTGAGGACGTAGAAGATTGCACCGCGAAGCAGCACGTAGGCAAACAGGGGTAGAAGGATACCGGGAAGCATTTTTGCACATTCATTTCGATACCGCGGCAGCAGACTCACGACAAGCATCACGCCAAACATCGCCACCAGGACAGCGGTTATCGGAGAGAGAAGGTAATTCGCCAACTTCGGCTCGAACAAGGCGCTGGCAGTTGGCCATTGTGGCAGTAAGGCGCCGTCGGCGGGTGGAGCGGCGATATTGAAAAACAACCAATTCACCAGGAATGAATAGGCATTGGCCACGCTGTAATCATTGTTGGCCAGATAGTAGAGAATCATGCTCGCGTGAGAGGCTCCCTCTGGCTCTGTCCCTGGTGGCACAAACCCTCCGTTGACAATGAGTTCGAGAACCAACAGGGCGAGCACAACTGCGGATGCATGCAAGATGACCCAGAAATTTTTATGCAGGTCCCATCCCCGCTGCAGCAACGTGTCGACCACAGGGATGACGACCAGAAGACCGGCGTCGATCCCATTCAAGCAGGCGAGCAACAGAGTAGTCGTTAAGTACACAGCACCACGCACTGTCCATTCCGCGCGCAGGTGCAGGTAAATCGCGATATAGAGTGCGATCAGCGTGGCCGAGATGACTTTGGATTCCTCGATGCTGGAGAAATACCAAATGCCGAGCGAGGTCGCATAAATGACTCCCCACAGCGGCACGTAGCGCCGCGGAACAACCGCTGCGAACGCCCATATCGCTGCCCATACTCCAACTGCACCGACGGCAGCAAAGAGCCCCTTCAGGAGAAGATGAGACGAAACAAATGTCGTGAGAGGGGTGATGGCCTTCATCCAGAACCACACCAGAACGGTTGTCAACGGATGAAAGCGGGTGATCCGGTCGACAGCGTTGCCATCGGCAAGCCACCTGTAAATGTCCGAGTCGGCGCCGAATAGCTCCGTACCGCCACTCGTTTCAAGAATAGAGGACGAAAGCAAGTATAAGACGAATGCAGCAAGCGGCACGGAACAAAGGTCGAGTCGATTGGCCACTTGGACCTGCATTCCTGCCCGCGTGCGTAATCCCTTGGATGTATCCTGGTCTGAGGCAACCATTCTTGACATTCTAAATCAGAAACCGGTCCAGAGCGCATATTGGCCTATCGCGCCGTGTGCACTTATGGCGATGGGTCGCGTCGGGGCGAACTCGGTAAGCTGCACTTGGAGGATAGAGACACCGTAGCCATTAAGGGCCTCTCCACACCGTTCGGTCAGGATCCCTTTGAATCCAGGTCGGTCGGACTGGACCTCTTCCATAGTGTATTTGCTGATTGCATCATAGATCGCGCCCTGCGAACGCTCCATCACGTCTGAAGGCAGGTCCGCTATGTAGGTCAGCGCCGCAACAACATCGTCGATGTAGTACGTCACCAAGGCACCGACGATGACCGACTTAAGGTCCTTGGTCATGACGACTTTGGACTGGATGAGCTGCGTCTGGCGCACGATTGCGATGGTCTTATACGTGGTTACGATCGGCCAGAACCAGTGCAGCCCCGCATTCCATACCTTGATGTTGCGTCCTCGCGAGAATGCCACACCAGCATGAGTGGTCGGCACAATCACCAGCCACGGAATAAATCTCAACAGCGTTTGAAAGATCTCACCGATCCAACCGAAGGCCTGTGCCACAGGTCAACTCCATTCATCGTTGATCATTGTTTTAGTGGTCTCGTACTCAGGCCACTCTCATTCGATTACCGTACCGGAGCAGTCGTCGCTCACAATTGCGAGTCCGTATCCCTCGATACGGAGCGGACCACGACGGTCCTCCCTCACAACCACTCCTTTGGTTCCCGTATCGAGCCGCAAACTGTCGCGACACGCGACGAGTTCCGAAGCCCACTGCGACATATCCAAAGTCTGCGCTTGTGGCAGTGTGTTCGCGAAGACTCCGCTCGTGCGGCCCGAACTATCACGCGCGATGATGACATCTATGCCGGGTCGCACCTCTGCGCACTTTGGGAAACAGACCCAGTCGCCGTAACGCACATGTTGAGCGAAAAGCTGTTTGGCGAGGCACGCTGGTGTCGGTTCACCGTCAATCGACATCAGGCCATAGGCGTCATCGATGTCATCCCAGCGTTTGGATGTAGCTGTCCACCGCATCTCTAGTTCGGCGCCGCCCCGGATTAAGTTGATGAGGGCAGAGGCATAATAAGCAGCACCAAAGACGTTGCGGTTCAGCCCGAGCGTAAAAGAGTCCTCATGGTGCGCAATTGTGTTGAGTTCTCCGCAGACGTTTAGGATGTCTCGGCCAGCGAGTAGGCGAGCGACGCTGCGTGCCCGCGCTTCATATTGGGGTGTGCAAGCCATTACCAGGGCTTCAAACACAGGACCATTGGGAGCGTCGGGCTCGTCAACCAATTTCACTTTGACCGTATTGTGCGGAACGGCGGGGCGCCAATCCGCGTACATGTGCCAACTTACAAAGCGAAGCATCCGCTCATCAACGTCGGCGACCAGCTGGGCAATCCAGTCAAGCCAATAGGCTCGTTGGGTGCCATCGATGGAGGGGCCGCCAAGCATGACCTTGCCGCCGTTTGTGTGCGGTTCGATGAGCTCCAAGATCGGCGCAGCGACCTCTTTGTAGATTGCGAGGTAGTCCTTGTATCGGAGATTTCCACCGACATCGGGGTTGTTTGGTTCGTTCCAGACAGACCAGTACCAATCCTTGACTTCCTCTCCGCCCCATTGCTCGAGGCAGTTCCAGACGACTTCTGTTGACCGTGAGACGAACTTACGGATCGCTGTGGGATCATCGTACGGTGGCTTGAACTTGGCGAACGTCACCATCGGCTTAGCACCGGAATCCAGAATGCCCTGCACGACGCCGGCGAAGTGCGCCCATTCACTAAAGGGGTCGGGGACGGGCTTGTCGAACACGAATATGCGAACAACCTTGGTGTCCATCAGACGAAGCCGCCGATAGATCTCGTGCCGATTCTCACCCATCGAGAACGCTGGCCAACCATCAATCTCGTTGAATCCGTAGCGTAGACGCATGCGCTGCCAGCCACCGTCGACGGTAGAGGCAGGCCGCGTCTGCTCCGAGATTGGACCAAGACGGCAAGACACCAGTGCTGTTACTCCTCAATGAAACTTATGAGTTCGCGCAGGCGCGAGTCCGGACTATGTCTCTCACGGAAGTCCTTGCGGATGTCCATTACGATCTCAGCATAGTGTTCGGGTCGCTCCAGGACGTCGATGATCTTCTCGTGTCCCGCCTCATCGTCTATCATTAGTTCCGTGGCCCGCTCACCAAAGATGTCGACGACATAATCGCGATTCAGCAGGAACAGGGGGATTGTGCCAGAAGCCGGCGTTTCGAAGGTCCGGCACGTCACGAATCCCAGCTGTTCGAATACGGGTCTGTAGATGACCGGATTGAACAGGCCTTTGTTGATCGTCGCGGCAACCTCCTGAAACGGTACCGGTGGCATTCCCTCGACCCGGATCTTCTTCAGGTAGTCACGGTCAACATAGTGTTTGGCCTTGGCTTCACCCCATTCCATCCAGTCAACCGGTTCTCCCCATCCCTCACCAACGAGCGCCACCCGGCCCACCTTATCGCGGACTCGCTCGATTGCTCTTAGGACCTTGATCATTCCGCGCCACCGGAATTTGGTATGGCCGACGTAGACCATGCTGAATTCTTTGTTCGCAACCTCGATGGGTGTTTCCCAGGAGGGATCGTAGATGTGGAACAAGAATGATCGGACGTTCTTACGGCGAGGCCGGATCGTTGGCTGGAAGATTTTGTCGGCTAGGCTGTCGCAGAAATCTATCCATTCGGTGCTGGATTGCATGGTGCGGTGATTATAGTCGCCCATGAATTCGATAGGCTCGTTGTAGTGTCCGTCGCAATCAATGACGAGACGGCGGTTGCGGGGCACGGCGGTCAAGATCCGTGACCAGTCGACCTGATCACCGAATTGGAGTGCCGTCGTCCATTCGACGACGAAGATCACCGCGTCCGCACCTGAGAGGTCTTTCGAATAGTCCAGTGCGAATGCAGATTTTGGCGGCCCGTAAATGACGACCTCGTGCCCCATCTTTTTGGCCGCTCGCGCATAGCCATGTAGATCCTGCATGCTGCCGGCGTTGTCATAGCCCCAGTAGACGAAGACGAGCTTCATGAGCGTGTTCCGTGCATGGCTTGGGGGATCATGATGCCTCGAGCATCGCGAACAGTTCGTGCGCACGCGTATGATAGGAATGGTGAGTGAGGAGGTGCTCGCGCACGTCCTCGACAATCTCTCGATACCTGTCGGGGTTCTGCAGAGCATCAAGGATTTTTTCACTGGCGCGTCCAGGCAACGTAAGCTCGCGCGCGGCAGGCCCATACACCTCCTCTGCATGGTCCTCGTCGATCATGAGCAGCGGGATCGTATCGGCGCAGAAGACTTCGAAGTACTTCAATGTCAGATGCCTGAGATGACGCAATAGCGGGCGCTGCGTCATGATGTTGATGCGCGCAGTACTCATCGTCTTGATCACATCATTGTACATCACGGAATTCAGCGTCTTGATCCGCAGTCGATTGAAGGCGTAGGGGTCCGACACGAACGCTTCAATCGGACCCGCATCGGGACCTTCGGGAGGCGGCGCATCCCACCAAAGGCCGAGGAAGCCGATCTCGCCAACCTGGTCACGAATCTTGGACAATTCCGGCAACAGATCGTGGGCGACTTCCCGCCAGCGCCACCAGTTATGTCCAACATGCAGTATGTCCCAGCTCTTGGGCGGTGCTGCTGCTGGATCGATCCGCAGCGCGGGGTCGTAGCCAAAGAACGGCAAGGCACTCACTTTCGGATGCGCGGGCTCATGCATCCGTGTCTGAACCACTTTGTCACCCAGTGCGTCCATATAGCCGATCCAGTACAAGCGATCGGTTTCACTGGCGTGATTGAAGTCGTACCCGTCGAGCTGAATCAGATCATTATACATCCCGTCCGTGTCGACGATCAGGCGATGTGCTCTTTGGAATTGCCCGAGCATGATCGCTTCGTGCAACGGCTCGACTTGAAAAAGCTCCGTTTCAAACAGATAGACAACGCGATCGAATTCCCCAATTTCTTTGGAGAATTTCAGTTCCGGAATGTACCAGATCGGCACGCCGAAGATTGCAACCGAATGCCCGTAGTCTGGTGCCAAGCGCATATAGTTGGCGACAGCATGCGTGCTGCCCGCGTTGCCGCGGTGCTTTAAGACGAACAGGATGTTCATGATGCGGCCAACGACTGCACGGGGAGCGATTTCAGCGCTTCGAGTTGCTTGAAGCGTTTCTCGAAAGAGTGGTGCTCGGCAAGGTGCGCGCGCGTTTTCAGGACGGCATCCCAATAGACCTCGGGATCGGCAACGACGTCTTCGAGATGTGCGGCTAAGTTCTCGTCTGGCACGAGCTTCAAAGCCGCTGGCCCGTAAATCGATTCCACGAACGGCGTGGGGAGCATAAGCACGGGCACGCTGTCAGCAAGGAACGTCTCGAACGTGCGGTTCGTCACGAAATCAAGCTCGCGGAAGAGCGGTCGATGGAAGACGGGTGCGAACCGGCCCTGCCCCAAGAGATCGACGATCTGGTCGAAGCGAATGGCCTGTCGAATTTCGACGCGAAGATCCGCAAGCAGCTCAGGGTCGGTGTCGACTCCCTGGATTCCCAATTCGATGGCCCAATGCGGCCGCTGGTTCCAATCCCATCCCGCCAAGCAAAACTGACCAACTCGTTCACGGACGTGACGGTAGTCTTCCAGAAACCGGCGGACCTGCGCCCATCGCTGCCAATTGCTGCCAACATATACAAGGCCATAGGGTTTCGTGACCCTGTCGGCTGAGCGCCAAGCTGCGGCAGCCTCTTGCGCTGAGGCAAACGGACGAGCGACCGCTTCCGCATCAAACCCGTGGAACAGGAATGAGCGGACGTCTTTGCGGCGGGGATTCAACGTCGGCTGCAGGATTGTGCTGGAGAGTGCTTCAATCGATTCGGTCCACTCCCAGGCGGGATGGCCGTCAAATTTTTCCAGGTGATTGAAGTCATGCTCAAGACGGACAGTGTCATTGAATCGACCCCACAGATCGACGACAACGCGCCTGTGTCGCGGGACGCGATCCATGATCCTGGCGAGCCCCGGCATCTCCGGGAAATCTGAGGGTACCTGTATGAGGAAGACCACCAGATCGAAGTTTTCAATATCAGTGCTGTATTTCAGCCGCGTCAGCCAAGAATTGCTGTGGCCATAAACAGCAACGTCGTGACCGAATTTGCGGCCTTGCGCGACGTAGCTGTGAATCGTGGCAACGCTGCGCGTCCAAGGATCGACGGATGCCACGAAAAGAATTTTCATTGCATGCCCCCATTGCGATCCACGTTCGCCGGTTGGGGTTCACTTCCTTCGGTCTTGCCCCATCGCATCGCCGCGGCTAAGCCCTCCTCAAAAGTCGTACTCGGTTCCCAGCCGAGCACTTCGCGGGCCCGGCGAATGTCGGCGTGCACCTGACGCTGTTCCCCCGGCCGGCTGGCCGCGTAGCGCACCTCATGACCACCGGATGGGAGACCGTGTGCAGCGATCACGCTCGCGGCGAGTTGGTTAATCGAAAGCGGCCTACCGCTGCCAAGATTGAACACATCGCCAGCCGCTTCCGAACAATTCAACGCGCGCACCCATCCCTCAACAACGTCAGCGACATAAACGAAATCGCGTGTCTGTTCGCCGTCCCCAAAAATCGTGATCGGCTCGCCCCGATGTAAGTTTCCCAGAAAGATGCCGAGCACCCCCTGATAAGGGTTGTCCCAGGCCTGACCGGGACCAAACACGCTAAACATACGCAAGGACGTGACGCTGAGCGGAAACTCCAGGTCGGGTCGTTCCGCCGTCGCATGTACATAACGCTCGGCCGCGTACTTGGTGATGCCGTAGTACGAGTCCGGCCGGCATGGCTCGGTTTCCGGCGTGGGGATAGCTTGCGTATTGCCGTAAGCTGTCATCGAGCTGGCGTAGATAAGCCGTGGAACTCGGTGGCGCAGACACATCTGCACTACGTTCAAGGTTCCCTCAACGTTGGTTCTCAGATCGACTACCGGATTGTCGAACGCGCGGATGATCGAGACTTGCCCTGCTAGATGGCATACAGCGTCGTAGCCACCGGCAAACACGGGTTCCAGGTCCTCCGGACGTGTCACGTCGCCGAAGTGGAACGTTGCTCCGGCAGGTACGTTGGCGCGGCTGCCGTTAAATTCGTTGTCTATCACTGTGACGTCGTGATGTTCGGCGAGTAGTCGACGGCTAAGGTGAGTGCCGATGAACCCGGCACCTCCGGTGACAATGATCTTCACGGAGTCGTTTCCTCCAAAAGCGTTCGGTCGACAGTCAGCGATCTCATACACTCGGGCAAACGACCCGGCAAACGCTCCGGTTAAGCAGTTGCTGCAGATGTAAATGGCCTCAATGCTTCCGCATTGCGGACCAATTTTGATCGGGAACGTAATGCTCTCCTTAGGGTTACCCCACCATCCTCTATCGCACAGCCCAGGTGTCGTTGGCGCAACCTCCAACGCCGGGAAGTTTTTTTGTTGGCGTAGGGACGGATTTAGTGTCGTTTGACGTCAATGAGGATAGGCTGGACGACGAATGCCACAAATATCGAAACGTTAGCTGCCAATGTTGATGACGAGTTCGGATCCGGCGCAGGACATTTGAATGGGTACAAGAACTAAGAACGTCTTGATTACGGGGGGCGCCGGTTTTGTTGGCTGCAATGCAACCCGGTATTTCGGCAGCAGAAACTGGCACGTTACCGTGCTCGACAATCTCTCGCGGCAGGGTGCTAACCATAACCTGGAGTGGCTGCGCGAGGGGACGGCGTTCGATTTTGAAATGGCTGATGTGCGTGAGCGCGTCGCGGTCGAGAGAATCTTTTCCGAACGTCGATATGATGCTGTGATCCATCTTGCTGCTCAGGTTGCGGTCACGACATCCGTCACCGATCCTCGAACAGACTTCATGGTAAACGCCCTGGGGACATTCAACGTCCTTGATGCCGCTCGCCGACATTGTCCCGAGGCCGTGGTCATTTTTGCGTCCACGAACAAGGTTTACGGCAAGATCAGCAGCGCTGCGACAGAACTGGATGGTTCACGCTACGTCTATGCGGACCGGCCGTTCGGGATCAGCGAAAGCGAGGCTCTCGATTTCCTTTCACCTTACGGCTGCTCTAAAGGCGCCGCCGATCAGTACACTCTCGACTACGCGCGTATTTACGGCATTCCTGCAACGTCGTTCCGTCAATCGTGCATCTATGGCATGCACCAATTCGGCGTCGAGGACCAAGGATGGTTGGCCTGGTTCGCAATCGCATCCCTACTCGATCGTGACATCACGATCTATGGCGACGGCAAGCAGGTTCGAGATGTGCTTAGCGTGGAAGATCTGCTTCGGGCATATGAGATGGCCATCCAGGCTCCAGATAAGATCGCCGGACAAGCATTTAATGTCGGCGGAGGCCCGAGCCGGATCCTTTCGCTGCTTGATCTCGTTACCATTCTGGAACGCCAGTTAGGGAAGGAGATTCCGCTGAGGTGGCAAGAATGGCGCCCGGGCGACCAGCGCGTCTATGTGAGCGATATTCGCAAGCTCGAGACGGCTCTCGGTTGGAAACCCGAGATCGGCGTGGAGGCCGGCGTCACACAGTTGCTTGACTGGTTGAAGAAGAACCGCGCCATCTTCGAAACTGGAGACCGGTCCACTCCAGAGCCAGCCGCAACCAACGGGGTGACTTTTCCACCTCCGGTGCAAGGCTAATAGGTAGCGTTTTCCAATCTGGGTGGACCGAAAGCAGGATGTCCGTTTGATGACAAACAAAAAGCGAGTGCTCGTCACGGGAGGTGCAGGCTTCCTGGGCTCACACTTGTGCGAAGTTCTCTTGGAACAGGGCCATGAAGTCGTCTGTGCGGACAACTTCGTGACGGGGAGTAAAGAAAATATCGAGCATCTTTTCGCGCACAGCCGTTTCGAATTGTTGCGCCATGATGTGACCTTTCCGCTTTATGTCGAAATGGACGAGATCTACAATCTCGCTTGTCCTGCTTCCCCTCATCATTATCAGCACGATCCGGTGCAGACGACGAAGACGAGCGTGCACGGTGCTATCAACCTGCTCGGTCTCGCAAAGCGACTGAAGTGCCGAATATTTCAGGCCTCAACATCGGAAGTATATGGGGATCCCTTTCAGCACCCACAGCGTGAAGAGTATTGGGGCAACGTAAACCCTATCGGGCCGAGAGCTTGCTATGACGAGGGTAAGCGCTGTGCCGAAACACTTTTTTTCGACTACCATCGGCAGCACGCGGTTGAGATCAAGGTGGCAAGGATTTTCAACACTTACGGTCCACGCATGCATCCGAACGACGGCCGCGTCGTGTCGAATTTCATCGTTCAGGCCCTAAGAGGCGAGCCACTGACGATCTATGGGCAAGGCGATCAGACTCGATCGTTCTGCTATGTCGATGACCTTATCGAAGGAATCATCGCTTTGATGTCGACTGGTCCGTCGATGACCGGTCCTGTGAACCTTGGCAATCCCTCGGAATTCACGATCAAGGAGCTTGCCGAGATCATCTTGGACTTGACTGGATCGTCGTCGCAGATTGTTCACCGCCCACTGCCGCAGGACGATCCCAGGCAGCGCAGACCGGATATTTCGTTGGCAGACTCTGCGCTCGACTGGCGGCCTAAAACGGACCTGCGCGCGGGTCTTGAATTGACGATCGACTTTTTTGAGCGACTGTTGCGAACCCTTGGAGCTTCGAACGAGTTCACAATAAGCACACGTAACGGTTCTTCTGCTCGCTTTGCGAAATTAGGCCATGCAGCGTTGAGTGCTGACGAGCAAGAGGGCGCCGTTGCCCTAACCCGCCACCTCAATCTCGATTAAGGTGGTGTCGTTGAGTAGAATGGAGTCATCAAGAACTCCGCGCCAATGAGGGGAAGTGTCGGAGACCTGACCTGACGGATCGCCGGCCCTGACTTCCGCAATTGACGCTAGTATCTCGGCGGACGCCGGCCGGGCTGCGCGCGCCAAGCTAGCGCTTCAAACCTGCCAGTGTGTGAGCGTGCAACACTCCGTGCATGCGATTGCCACGCGAATGCACCGCCCGGAAATTGCTTGGTGCATCCGTGCCGCCAGATAACTTGGGAACAATGTGGTCTGCGTCCCACGCGTCCGCCGTACCTGGTTTGGCGTCTCGGTAAATCGAATTCCCGTAGATGTCGTGACACAACAATACGTGAATGTTCCCAGCGGTATTGATCCAGGCCGCATGCCTTTTCGGATCTGGGAGCGGTTCTCCAAAGTATGACATCAAGAAACCTCATGTTTTCAGGTGTCACCACGTAAATTGGAGAATGTGCGACGCGAGGACCGACGGCAGGGTATGCGACCGACGAGATGTACGAACGCAGTGAGGCAGACTTACCGCCGAGTCATGTAGCGGCGAACACATTCACGTCTGTTTGAACTCAAAGAGTGCCCTTTTGCAGCCATCGACCCGTTGTCGAGGCTCATTATTCTAAGAAGGTGTGTGCAAGCTTTGCACGGAACAAGCCGCGTTTGTCCCCGTGATTCACAGCCTTCCGGTCGTGTCGCCCCTTGTCAGGCGGGAAGGCCGAACTTCGCGTAGTAGGCTTTCACGCCGGGATGATTGTTTACCCGTTCCAAGTGCTCGACGAGTTTTGGCGCTTTTCGTTCAGGCAGATCCGTAGGCACGTGATCGAGCTTCCCCGACCTGAGACTGCGGACCCATATGAAAACCTTGAGGTCGGCGACGGTCAGTCGATCGTCGGCGAAGTAGCGGCCACCGTTCGCTTCAAGCCGTCGCTGTAGCGCCTCCAAGTAGAAGGGAATGGGGCCCTCGGCGAGCGCTTGACGCTGCTTTTTCTTTTCCTCATCGGGCAGGAAAAGTGTCGTCATGATCATGCTGTCCATGTCTTCAACCGCCTCCATCGCCTCGTCGCACAGTGCGGCCTGCCATGGATCGGCGGGGTATAGGTCTGTCAGCCTTCCCACGTAGCGGTTGATGGCGTTCGACTGCGCTAGGTCTTTTCCGTCAACCTGAAGCACGGGTACGGCCCCGAACGGGGTTCGTGACTTGTATTGCGGCCAGTCAACGAACGCCAAGCGATCGTCCTCGAAAGGTATGCCGCCGATCGAGAGTGCGAGCCGCGCCGTTTCTCCACGGCCGCCATGAAAATCGAAATAGGTGAGTTTCAACTTGGTCATGTTGCTCGTCTCCCGGGGGCGGGCCGCAGTTGCAGCGGCTCTAATTCGCTTGTAGAATGCAAGCTACCTTACAAATTCCATTGCAAGATGCAAGTGAAAAAGTCCTCCGACAAACAGTCGAGCCATGCGGGCCAGCCAGAGCGCTCCATGTGCCCAATCAGCTTCGCGCTGGAAGTGTTCGGTGACCGCTGGACGCTTATCGTCCTTCGGGATCTACTGTTGAGATCGCGGACGCGGTTCCGTGAGTTGGCCGCTTGCGACGAAGGCATTGCGACAAACGTCTTGTCAGATCGACTGCGTCGGCTGGAGCAGCGTGGGCTCATCCGTAAAGAGCGCGATAGCAAGGACTCCAGGCAGTTCATCTATCGGCCGACGCAGCTTGCGGCCAGTCTTGTTCCAACCCTACTTGAAATGGCCGTGTGGGGGGCAAGGAACAGCAAGGGCACTGTGAAGCCGGAGTTGGTCCGTCGCTACGAAGCAGATCGGGAAAAGCTGATCGCCGAGTTGCAAGACAAATTGCGCCGCGAGGGCCGAACCGCGGACGGGTAGCGTTCGGCGCGAGGATGGCGTTGCTCTACGACGCGGCCGAACAGTGGTCGGTCGTGCAGACGATGTTAAGGCCGGTGACCTCGGCTTCGAAGTCGGCAGGCGTAAACAGTGCGAAGCACGCGCGTGCGCCTGGTGGCGGACCGGTTCCCGCGGCAAGGCGTTTGGCGAGGATCACCGAAGCGATTGCGGGCACGTAAGGGCCGTGGCCTGACCGCGCTATGAGATGCCATGTGATCTTGTGCGGGTTGCCATCGAGACTGCGGCCGCTGAGCGTTACGAACATGCCACCGCAATCCGTGCCAAGCCGATGAAGCTTTTCCTTTGCGTGAAGCAGTGGCCCCGCAAGCGGGGCGAGACTGGTCACAAGACCCGCGCGCACAAGCCAGGAAAGACCCCAAAGCCCAATATGGAAGAGACCGACCTCGAGGCCTGCCTTGAAGCGAGCGGTTCGTAGCTGCGGGTAATGTTCAGGGAGAAGGTCGAGGTCGGGCACCTCGACGTCGCACAACAGGCGTGATCCGATCTTTGGAAAGTCGTGGCGGGCGAGCCCTTGCCAGCCATGTTCGGTCGCAACGCGGCCATCGAGTCTCAGCGCAAAGGGCTTGCCGACTTGGCCCAGTATCGAGGCTATCGTCGCCTTGCCCGGATTGAAACTGTTGCCCGGGGAAATGCCGATCTCGACGGCTTCTAGCGATTGAAACTTATCGGCGTAGGCGTTGACCACGGCGGTCGACAAACCAGGGACGGAACTGGCGCCTGAGATCACGCAAAGATTGGCGTCACGAGCCTCGCGATCGAGCTGTGCAATGCCGGCGACGAAGGCTCTGGCATCGGCAAGGTCGACGTAGTGACAGCCTGCCTCAATGCATGCGCGCGCGAGCGCGTAGTCCTGGGTCTGAAACGGGCCTGATGAATTGACCAGGACACGCGCGCCGAGCGCTTTGACGTCGGTGGCGCGCGCAGTCGTCGCGTCGAGGACGGCACCGGACGTTTTTGCTTTACCTACGCGCGCCAGCTGCGCCGCCAGCTTATTGGCTTTTTCCAAGGATCGGCCGGCAATGACGATGTCGAGATCCGGATCGCGGGAAAGCCGCTCGGCAACATGTGCGCCGAACGCTCCATAGCCCCCGACAATGACAATTCGCGGGGTCAATTGCGGGCCGACTCGGCCGGGCAGCTATTGGTGATCGGCGCGCTGCCATCGGTGTTGGAAGCTGCGGACTGAAACACGTAGCGCCCATCGCAGACGCTTACTTTCGGCGGAACGAACTCGGCCTCGAAAAGATCATGGCCTTGTTTCAACTGGCGCCAGAACGGTGCGTCCGGGTAGTCGGCGTGACTGCCCATATTGCGATCCGTCATTCGGTACGGGAACACCTGGACCTGGAACCGTTGCTGTCCGGAGTTGAGGGCGGCGGTCACCAGTTCCCAAATTTCATCGATCACCGCGTTCGTCATAGCGTAGCAGCCGATTGAGCCGCAGACGCCGTGCACCATGAGAAACGAGCCGGTTCGCCCATGAGCGCGATCGAAGGCGTTCGGATAACCCAGATTGAACGACAGATGATACTTGCTGTTTGGATTAAGGGCGGTCTTGTCGACGGTATAGAACCCTTCGGGCGATTGCCGGTCACCCTCCTTGCGCTTTGGCCCTAGCCAACCCGACCACATACAAATCGGGTAGGTGGCAAAGCGGTGGAAGCGTCCATCGCGCTTGAGCCAGACCTCCAGCTCGAACTCACGCTTGAAAACGCGAATGAAGACAGGTGCTCCGAGATCCACGCCGTGCTCTTGAAGACGCCCGGACAGATTTTGCAGGTCAGGCGTTCCCGGCAGCGTCTGGCCGGTCTTTGCAAGCGTCCACCGGCTCACGCGTTCAGAACGGATGGCCTCTTCCTCCAGCCAGGCGAAGATTTGCGGCCAATTCAGGTAGAGAACGCCAGCGACGAGGACGGTCAGCAGGCCAAGGAGAATGACACCAACGAGCGATCGGGCCTTGCGTGTGGGAGCGGTCATCTCGTTCCGGCAAAGGTTTGCGGATCTGGGATTGCGTCCGCGGTGCAGGGATCGGGAGGGCGCAGTCTAGCAGTTTGCGAGGTTACTGCGTAAAGCCCAAAGACCGGAGGATTTCGGCATCCGTCGGCGCACCGAGCCCGAAGGCTGTACCGAAAGTTGACGACTCAGGCGTGCTCGCCGGCTGCGGTGCCGGAGCCACAGGGCGTGCACTGGCGACAGCGCGCATTTTTGGGCCGGGAACGGTAATCCGTTCCGCTGCGATCTGTTGCTCGTAAGGCTTGGGCGTAAAGGGCTCAATCACAGGTCGTTGGAACCGCGGGCAGGCCTGATCGGGCTTTACACTTTGGCCTGATGGCATTTTCACGTTCACCACGTAACGGCGCTCGCATACGGCAATCGCGGGCGGCACACGGTATGTTTCGAAGTAGTCGTAGCCCTTCTTGAGCGTGCGCCAGAACGCGTAGTGCTTGTTACCCCGGTAGCGAAGCATGTTCTCTTTCGTCATGCGGAAGGGAAAGGCGTGAACTTCTACCCTGTCTTGACCATTCCTGAGTGCGTCGCGGGCGAGTGCGTAGATCTCTTCCATGAGCGCATCAGTCATCGCGTAGCAGCCGGCCGACTTGCACTTTCCATGCACCATCAGCGCATGGCCCGTTCGCTGCAGCGAACGATCATACGAGTTCGGATAGCCCAGATTGAAGGCGAGATAGTACTTTGAGTTAGGGTTCATCTGATCTTCGCTGACGCGGTAGAATCCTTCAGGGGCTTGGCGATCGCCAACGGCCGTCTTGGGGCCAACGTCGCCCGACCAATTGCAGATCGGGTACGTCTTGAAGTGATAGAAGCGGCCGTCGTCGCGGGCCTTCCAAACTTCCAGCTCGGATTCTTCCTTGAAGATTCGCACGAAGATCGGCGCGCCCTGGTCCATGCCTTTGCGACCGAGCAACATCATCGTGTTTTTGCTGAGTGGCTGCTCAGAGGCCGGGATCGTCGGCGCGTTTCCGCAGGCGGCAAGCACGCAAGCGCTCGCAATCGCTCCCGCGACAGCAACAATTCGGGCTCGCATTTCGGAGCCAGGGATGATCATACGCATACGCAGTGCCCTTCGCGCACGGAGATCACCATTGATTAATGTTCCCTAAGATATCGTTAACGTCAGGTAATTCCCGGTGCGATTGTCGAATCGGAGAAGCGCACCGGCTTCTTGGCCAGTATCCTAACGACTTGGACAGCATTGGGGCGGCAAAGATGCAACGCGCTGCAGAAATCCCCTGACAAATCAGAGGCTCTGGCCGATCGCCATAAAGCGATCCTGGCGCTGCTTCCGGATCTCGGCCGGGGACTTTTCCTCAAACTCGGACAAAGCCCGGGCGATGGCATCGCCGGTCGCCTTCATGATGGCGGCCCGGTCGCGGTGAGCGCCGCCAACAGGCTCAGTGATGATCACGTCGATGACGCCGAGTTGGTCGAGGTCTTGCGCGGTGATCTTCATGTTTGTCGCCGCGTCGATCGCCTTGGCGGAGTCGCGCCAGAGGATTGAGGCAGCGGCCTCCGGCGAGGCGACGGTATAGATCGCGTGCTCGAGCATCAGGATGCGGTTGGCCGTACCGATCGCGACGGCGCCACCGGAGCCGCCCTCACCGATCACGACGGCAACGAGCGGCACGCCAATGGCCAGGCAGCAATCGGTGGAGCGGGCAATTGCTTCGGCCTGCCCGCGCTCCTCTGCTCCAATGCCGGGATAGGCGCCTGCCGTATCGATCAGCGTGATGACGGGAACATTGAACCTTTCCGCCAATTCCATGAGGCGAATGGCTTTGCGGTAGCCTTCCGGCATCGCCATGCCGAAGTTGTGGCGAATGCGGCTTTCGGTGTCGGAGCCTTTTTCATGGCCAATCACCATGACCGTACGGCCGCGAAACCGCCCCAGGCCGCCCACGATCGCCTCGTCCTCTGCAAAGTGGCGGTCGCCTGCGAGTGGCGTGAAGTCCTCGATCAGTTCCTTGACGAAGTCGAGGCAATGCGGGCGCTCGGCATGTCGCGCGACGAGCGTCTTCTGCCACGGAGTAAGTTTGGAATAAGTGTCTTCGAGGGCCGAGCGTGCCTTCTGCTCGAGCTTCTTGATCTCATCAGAAATCGAAACGGGTCGATCGTCGCCTTCGAGCGCGCGCAACTCGGCGACCTTGCTTTCAAGCTCAGCGATCGGCTTCTCGAAATCGAGATAGGTGCGAATCGTAGTGGGACGATCCAGTTCGGTGGTCATTGTTTTCGAACGCCAGGTACTACCAAGGGGGAAATGCGGATTTGCGTGGACAATCGCCTTCCGGCTCCAGCCCTGTCAAGATGGATGCCTGAGCCGGCTTAATGGCGGGTTTCCAGGGTGTACATATAGGCCAGCGGGGCCTCTGACGCGAGTGCACCGGCCCTTAGCGCTTCTTTGCGAGGGGATGGTGCTCTTGCACGAGCTTCTTCAGGCGCTCTTCCAAAACGTGGGTGTAGATTTCGGTCGTTGTGATATCGGCGTGCCCCAGAAGCTGCTGGACGGAACGAAGATCAGCCCCACGGTCGAGCAAATGACTGGCGAAAGCATGCCGCAAGACGTGGGGGCTGACGCCGTCCGGGTCGAGGCCCGCCTCTCCTGCGAGGACCTTCAAGTCCTGACCAAAGCGCTGGCGCGTGAGGTGACCTTGTGCGCTGGCAGAGGGAAAGAGCCACCTGGTGGCGGTGCTCGTTGCGCGCTCATCGTGAGCGCTGAGCCATTCCAAGTACCGGTCGAGTGCGGCCCTAGCAGGGACGTTTAGGGGCACGAGCCGTTCGCGGCCGCCCTTGCCTTTGATGGTCAGAACGCGCGAGTCGCCGGTCAGCACATTCCGTGGCAGCGAGACCAGCTCGCTGACGCGCATGCCGGTCGCATAAAGCAACTCAAGAAGGCAGTGGAGACGCAGTGCGCGGGCCTGGTCGGGACCATTGGCGGTTTCTGCGCGTTTGGCTGCCGCCGCGATCAACCTATCGACTTGCGCGACGTTGAGAGTCTTTGGCAGTGATCGGTCTTTCTTCGGGCCGATTTGGCCGAGGGTGGGGTCGGCGGCGATGAGCCCCTCGGCGAGAAGAAACTTGTAAAGCTGGCGTAGCGCCGAGAGCCGCCGCGCACGCGAGGAGGACTTGAGACCGGCCTGCGAGGAAGCAGTAACGTAGGCGGAGATGTCGGCCAGTTCGGCCGCTTCAAGCGAGCGACCACGGCTGGCCAAAAAGGCGCTGAAGTCCTCTAAGTCGCGCTTATAGGCGCTGATCGTGTTGTCGGCTGCACCACGCTCCGCGCCCAACATTTCAAGAAATGCATCAATGTGGCGCCCGTCCCCGCTCATGATCCCCTGAACCCAGGTTTGGAAGCCTAGTTGGTGACGGTGCGGGGCCAGCTCGTGAACAGCGCCTCGAATCCAACTTGGCGTGCATCTGCTTCTAGACCGGCGCGCCTCAAAGCGCGTATCGAATCGCCAAGAGCGATCATATGCGCACCTTCTGCGCCGTTGGGTCCGAGTGTCTTCATGGTGAGCAACACAGTACGTCCGAATTCCCGCTTCTTTGCCGCATTTTGCAGCTCCGAGAGGACACCTGTTTCGGGAAGATGTCCGCCGGCGGGTTGGGGTGTACGGCTGGCCGCCTCCCACAGCGGGATAGGGACCTGATACTCCAAGGCATCGAGCACGGTCGCCAGCCTGTGCAGGAGACTAGGGTCGAGCCGTCCGCGAACCGCCAGATCCTCAACGTAGGCCAAGCTCGCTCCGCGATCAGGAACGTTTTTGTCGTCTGTGATGTCGATGAGAGCGAGCCAGTGCAAAAGACCCGGGCCGTCCCGCCGGTCCATGGCCGAGCTGAACTCGACCCAGTTTCTGGCTCTTTCGTAGTTGCCCGACGCGATTGCGACCTCGATGCCCGTTTCTGCGAACCAGCCAATCTCCGGGGCTGGAACGATGGCTTCCGTACCTGGGGCAATCATGCGCAAGGCGGGGAGGTAGAGGCCGGCACGGCGTGCCTCATCGAGAAACGAGCGAATATGCCGGACTTTTTGTTGCGGTGTGCGCTCCGTCTCGGCGGCGACAAACAATTCGGCTCGCCTCTGCCCACTGCTTGCGCCACCAAAGTCGCTTGGCGGCGGTGTGCCGCGCTGTGTGGACGAGGCGCTCGCGCGATAGACGCTGGCAAGCTCTTTGGGGGTGATGACACTCCGTTGCGCTGCAGCCTCAGCCGCGGCGAGCTTGGTGGCTGGCGGAGAATTCGGGTCCAAAGCCAATGCCGCCAAGAGCGATGGAGCCGCACTCGTGAGTAAATCGATGTCGTTGGCGCTGACGCCGGCGAGCTCGAGTATGCGATAGTCGAGGAGAGATACGGGCGTGTTGGCGGTCGGGCGCGGTGTCCTGCCGAGTGAAATCGAATCGAGTGCGGTTAGCCCGGCCGAACGCGTGAGTCCCTCCTCGCGGGCAAGCTCAGCTGCGAGCCCTGCGCCGGCTTTGTCGCCGGAGACAGCGGCGCAGTATCCTGAAATGAGTGCTGCTTGGGCTTTGATGTGCTTGGGTGCATCGGCACGGAATATGCCACCACGCGCGGCTGTCTGACAGCCTTGTTCTCGGGCGCCGACGCCGATCTCGTTGCGCGCTGCCAACGTTGCGACAAGCGGATCTCCGGGAGGTAGGCTCGCAAGCTCGCGCGAGGCTTCGTCCAGGAGGCCCGAGCGGTAGAGTACTTCAAGCCGCAAGGCGAGGAAGTGTTGGTCGGCCTCGCCGCCATCGGGCGGTGTAACATTAGATGTGATGAGCCGGCGCCATAGCTGATGAAGGGCTGGCGATTTTGGTGGAATCTCAAGTTCGGCGACGAGCGTTTCGAGTGAGTGCACATCAAGGCCGCGCCAAAGCTCGAAAGGCAGGCCAGAACCGTCGTTCGCCATGACGGGCGCAAGCTCGCCGCGCTCGACCGCGCGGCTGGCGTCATCAAGCGGCTCAAACATGATGGCGTCGCGCTTCTGGTCCTCTGGAGGCCGCTCCGTCTGGGGTGCGCGCTTAGGCTTGGAGTTGGCAAACGGAGTGAATGGGTTCCAATCCTGGGCGGCGGTGGGACTTGCCAGGAGCGTGAGCGAGATGGCAGCAAGCAGCTGGAGGGCGACGGCTGGCTTTCGCATAGCTCTTGAGCCGGTCACTCTTTTCGGACCTTTACGCCTGAAACGGGCTTGGTGACCTGGCTCGTCTCAGGCTCAAATTCAGTGGCAAGGATGTAGAGACCGCCCATCACGACCGCTACGATCGCACCGACAATTATAAGGAACCGGAATAAGCTCGGCATTCTTGCGTCCCGCTGATGGGCATAAGTCCGCTCTTAATGTTGGCGCCATTATGACTTGCGAAGCCCAACTATCCACAATGGGCGGCAGATAAGCCCAGCAGGACATTCTTCACCGTGTTGAGCCCACTAATTAGCGGGCTGAAGGTGGCAAGCCAAGCAACTGTGGTGCACCATACGCGAAACGCCGCTGTGCACAGATCATCACGTGATTTGGCCCTTATCGGAAGCGAAATCGAATGGGCGAGGCCCAACCACCAAATGCGATCAAGTCAATCTTGGGGTCCCGATCAATCGTATTGGTCGGTTTGATGGGTTGTGGAAAATCGGCCATTGGCCGGAGATTAGCGGGGAGACTGAAGCTGCCCTTCGTCGACGCGGACGACGAAATTGAGAAGGCCGCAGGCAAGAGCATCGAGGATATCTTTGCTGAACACGGCGAAGCGTACTTCCGAGATGGGGAGCGCAAGGTGATTGCGAGGCTGCTGCAGTCAGGGCCGCAGGTACTGGCGACCGGCGGCGGCGCATTCATCAATCCGCAAACGCGCGCATCGATTGCCCATAGCGGAATTTCCATTTGGCTCAGGGCCGAGCTGCCACTGCTGATGCGGCGGGTCGCGAAGCGGAATAATCGCCCGCTCTTGAAGACCGCCGACCCTGAAACCATCATGGCGGACTTGATGCGCACGCGCTATCCGGTCTACGCGGAGGCCGACATCACGGTGGAAAGCCGTGACGTGCCCCATGAAGTGATCGTTACGGAGATCGTGCAGCGATTAAAGCGGGCTCTCCAAGACGCACCGGCTGGTGAGATTATTCAATGAGCAGTGAAACGGTGGAGCAGGAAATTCGCGAAGGACCCGTTCGCACGGTGTGCGTGCCACTGGGAGACCGGACCTACGATGTCCTGATCGGCCCGGCGCTACTGGTCCAGAGCGCGGAACTCATTTCATCGAGACTGGGGCCGGTGAAATGCGTGGTGGTGACGGACGAGAATGTCGCGCGCTGCCATCTCGGGACCCTTGAAGCTGCGCTCAAGGCTGCAGGGATGCACGCTGGCTCGATCGTTTTGAAGCCTGGCGAGTCGACGAAGAGTTTTCGCGAGCTGGAACCTCTGTCAGAACGTTTGCTGGAACTCGGCCTGGAGCGCGGCGATGTCGTCGTCGCACTTGGCGGTGGCGTGATCGGCGACCTTGCAGGATTTGCCGCAGCCATTCTACGACGTGGCGTACGCTTCGTGCAGATTCCAACGTCATTGCTTGCACAAGTCGATTCTTCCGTCGGGGGAAAGACCGGGATCGACACGCCGCAGGGCAAGAACCTTGTTGGCGCCTTTCACCAGCCGAGCCTTGTGATCGCAGACACGGACGTTTTGCGCACGTTGCCGGAGCGTGAGATGCGTGCTGGATATGCGGAGGTCGTTAAGTACGGTCTCTTGGGCGATGCTCCGTTCTTCGATTGGCTCGAGCAGAATTGGAAGGCGGTTTTTGCGTTCGAGGCAGAACCGCTCACGCATGCAATCGAAACGAGCGTCAAGGCGAAAGCGCAGATTGTCGGCCGCGACGAGATGGAACACGGAGACCGCGCGCTTCTCAATCTGGGCCATACCTTTGGTCATGCGCTGGAAGCTTGGTGCGGGTATTCAGACCGGCTGCTTCATGGTGAGGCGATCTCAATTGGCATGTCGCAAGCCTTTCGCTTTTCTGAGGCGCTGGGGCTTTGCGCACGCGGCGAGGGTGATCACGTCGTGGCGCATTGGAGAATTGTCGGTCTGCCGACGCGCATCAGCGATATTCCAGGCGACAAGCCCGATGTTGACGGTCTCATGAAGCTCATGGCGCAGGACAAGAAGGTGCAGAAAGGAAAACTCACCTTCATCCTTGTGCGTGGGATCGGCCAGGCTTTTGTCGCGCGTGATGTGCCGCCTGAACAGGTTCGCGACTTCCTTGAGGCCGAAATCACGACTTAGCTCGCCTGCTAACTTTCCAGGCGCGAACTCGTGCTAGTCTCCGACACTTCCCGCCGGAGAGCTTGACCGGACGTGCGTCGCGCCCGACATGCACCCGCAACTGCAACCCAAAAGACCGTGCCATTGCCATGCCCCTGGAGATCACACTCACAATTTTCGCCGTGCTCTTGTTGCTCGTTCTTTCAGCGTTCTTCTCGGGATCTGAGACTGCGCTGACGGCGGCTTCTCGCGCGCGCATGCACGCTCTCGAACTGGAAGGCGATGTGCACGCGCGCGCCGTGAACACCCTGCTTGCAGCGCCAGAACGGATCATCGGGACCGTTCTGCTCGGCAACAACCTCGTTAACATCCTCGCCTCCGCTCTAACGACGAGTCTTCTGATCCAGCTTTTTGGTGATGTCGGCGTCGCCTATGCCACGGTTGTGATGACGGCGCTTGTCGTGATCTTCGCCGAAGTGCTGCCCAAGACTTACGCGCTCGCGTTTCCCGATCGGATTTCACTCGCCGTCGCACCGGTGATGAAGGTTCTGATCGTCGTGCTGAAGCCGCTAACGGTGGCTGCGGAATTCATCGTGCGCCAGGTCTTGAAGCTCACGCCCAACAAGGCCGACGACCAGGCCAATATTCTTGCCGCACACGAGGAGATACGCGGCACGATCGAGCTCCAGACGAAGGAAGGCACGGTTGCGCGCCACGACGCCGACATGCTCGGCGGAGTACTCGATCTGCGAGATCTGCAAGTCGCGGACATCATGGTTCATCGCACCAAGATGCATACGATCGATGCCGATGATACTCCGCAAGAGATCGTGGACGAGCTGTTAAGGAGCCAATACACGCGCGTGCCGATCTGGAAGGACGAGCCGGAAAATATCGTCGGGGTCTTGCATACCAAGGACCTTTTCTCGGCTCTTGGCAGTGCCGGCTGGGACGTATCGAAGCTCGACATCATGAGTTTCGCAGCCGAGCCTTGGTTCGTGCCCGATACGACCGGGCTCAAGGAGCAGCTCAATCAGTTCCTCAAGCGCAAAGCGCAGATGGCGCTCGTCGTTGACGAGTATGGCGAGGTGCAGGGCATCATTACGCTGGAGGACATTCTCGAGGAGATCGTTGGCCAAATTGCCGACGAGCACGATGTGCACGAGGCAGCCATTCGCCCGCAGGCCGACGGTACGGTCAACGTCGACGGCACCGTGGCCATTCGCGACATAAACCGTCAGATGAATTGGAACCTGCCAGACGATGAAGCCACGACGATTGCAGGTCTCGTCATTCATGAAGCACAGACGATTCCCGAGCCTGGCCAAGCGTTCACGTTCTACGGGTACCGGTTCGAGATATTGCGCAAGGCGCGCAATAAGATCACGGCCCTGCGCGTCGGTCCTGCGAGCGTGCCAGCGCCAAGCCAATCTGGAAATGAAACTGTCAGCGGATGAGTGCGGGCGCCGGCGGAGAATGTGATCGCTGGTTTGGCGGCGCGTTTCTGACGGACCTGTTTTCTTTGTGCAACTGGGAGCGCTGTTGTGCTCGGCTTGCCTATTTTGTAGCGCGGCACATTCAGCCAACGTTCATGCGATCCTTACGAACCTAGGCGCGATCACGTTGGGAAGATGTCATGCGTAGCCTGGACGCAAGTTGCGAACTCAGGTGCGATTGAGATCTGAAAGGACAAACAATTGAAGCGTCTCGTACCTATCACTATCGCCGGCGCGGCATTGGCTTGTGTCGTTGCCGTCGGTTCCGCACAAGCGGCGCCTGCAAACACCGGCATCCTCGGCAAGCTTGCCGCGAACGCGAGCGAAACGACGCAGGTCGAGCAGGTCGGCTGGCGCGCTCGCCGGTGGCGCCGCTGCTTCCGGCGGTGCATGTGGCGTACCGACAGGCCGCGTCGCTGCCGTCGCTTGTGCTCTAGCCGCTCGTGGTGGTGGCGCTAATCTGAGTAAGCCAGACAACAGTGCTTGCCGTTTTTCCGCCCTGCCCCTTGCAGAATTGCGAGCGGTGGGGCGGATCATTTTTTGGATCTAGGTGACCGGCTCGTTGGGGGCGGCGGCCTTGATGGCCAGCGCATGCACACCATCTTTAAGTTCATCCCCGAGAATGTCATTGACCATCCGGTGGCGCTCGATGCGTGACTTGCCAGAAAAGTCGTCTGACACGATAAGAATGCGGAAATGGGATTCGCCCGTGCCCGGGGATGTGCGGTGCCCGGCGTGCAGGTGCGACTCATTGACCACGTCAAGGCGGCTTGGCCGGAATGTCGTGATGAGTTTTTCGCGCATTCGAGCCTCGATGGTCATCAAACGTTACCTCGTTAGTTCGTGAAAAACTGATATAATACGCGCCGCTCGCGTCAGCTTGTATCGTGAAGACCCTGACATAATACTCGGACGAATGAAGCCTAGATCAAAATATTTCGACAGTATCCGTGTCGACAAGAAACGGCAGCGTGAGCAGCCAGTCCGCGAGGAGTACCCTCGTTGCCAGTGGAAAGGCTGCAACGAGAGCGGGCGACATAGAGCCCCGAAGGGCCGCGGCCGCGATGGGCAGTATTTCGTCTTCTGCCTGGATCACGTTCGCCAATACAACGCCTCCTACAACTATTTCGACGGTATGAGCGATTCTCAGGTCGAGGACTTCCAGAAGGACGCACTGACAGGTCACCGCCCGACGTGGAAAATGGGGGGCAATTCGGCTGGTGAAGGTCAGCCTAAGCAGCCATCGCCCAACCCATCAAATGGCACCGATGGGGTGGGTTGGCGTATGCATGATCCGCATGGGTTCTTTGCTTGGCGGGCCAAACAGGCACGCAACGAACCGGCCAAGAACCGCCGTCAGCTCCGGCCTCTGGAGAAAAAACATCTCCAGATCCTCGATCTGTCCGCAAGCGCGACGCAGATCGAGATCAAGGCCCGATTCAAGGAATTGGTGAAACTTCATCATCCCGACGCGAATGGTGGGGACCCCGACTCGGGCGATAAGTTGCGCGAGATTATTCAAGCCTATAACTATCTGAAACAAGCAGGGCTCGTCTAAGTTCCCGAGCCCCTCGCATGAGAACAACCCGCGCGGGTTTTCAAGGCCTTGTTGGCCGCTGCGAGCCACCCTAACCAGCGAATATTGAGAGCTCCGGCGCGATGCGTGCACAAACCCAAACAGGCGCGGAAACCGAACCACCTGGACTACCCGACATTAAGCTGTCCGTCAGGCAGGTTTTCGGTATCGACAGCGATTTGGAAGTCGCGGGATATTCGACGGCGGACGAGCACGTTCCCGATGTCGATCCCGATTATCTATTCAATAAAGAGGTGACGCTCGCCATCCTCGCCGGCTTTAAGCACAACCGCCGCGTGATGATTCAGGGCTATCACGGTACGGGCAAGTCGTCTCACATCGAACAGGTGGCAGCCAGGCTGAACTGGCCGTGCATCCGCGTGAATCTCGACAGCCACATCAGCCGTATCGACCTAATCGGCAAGGATGCAATCGTTCTGAAAGATGGCAAGCAGGTCACTGAGTTTCGGCAAGGCATTCTGCCTTACGCGCTTCAGAGCAACACCGCGCTGGTGTTCGACGAGTACGATGCCGGACGCCCCGACGTGATGTTTGTCATTCAGCGCGTCCTGGAGGTCTCAGGCAAGCTGACCCTGCTCGATCAGACAAAAGTAATCCGGCCGCACCCGGCCTTCCGGTTATTTTCGACAACCAACACGATCGGACTGGGTGATACCTCGGGGCTCTATCACGGAACCCAGCAGATCAACCAGGGTCAGATGGATCGATGGTCCATTGTCTGCACGCTCAACTATCTGCCGCACGACGATGAAGCCAAGATTGTCCTGTCGAAGGTCAAGTCGTTCGCAAAGGGCGAGGCGAAGCGAAAAGCTGTCTCACATATGGTGCGCGTTGCCGATCTCACACGATCTGCCTTCATCAATGGTGATCTCTCGACGGTCATGAGCCCGCGGACGGTAATGATGTGGGCGGAGAACGCCGAGATCTTCAACGACGTTGGATTCGCGTTCCGTCTCACATTTCTCAACAAGTGCGACGAGCTTGAGCGTCCGATGGTGGCCGAATTCTATCAGCGCTGCTTCGGCGAGGAGCTGCCTGAGAGCGCTGCCAACGTGGCGCTGAGCTAGAAGCGCATGACGACGGGCCCCAAACGCAAGGAAGCCCCAACCGAGCCATTGAAGCGCGCGATTGGTTTGACCGTTCGCGCGATTGCCGGTCATCCCGATTTGGAGGTCGGCTTTGCACCGGGCAGTCCCGAGTATGCGCCGGCCCATGTCCGCCTTCCCGAGCCATCGCGTGTGCCCTCGCAACGGGAAATCGCCGTCATTCGCGGCTGGGCAGACAGCTTTGCTCTGACGGCGGGATGCCACGATGAGAAGCTGCACACTCGTTTAGCGCCTACGAGTGGCCCCGCGCGCCTGGTCTTCGAAGCTGCCGAGCGCGCACGCGTTGAAGCATTGGGTGCTAACCGCATGCCGGGCATGGCGTGTAATCTCACGGCGCGCATCGAGGACCAGTATGCGCACGGCCGCTTCGCTCATGTCGAGACGAAGGAGGATGCGCCACTCGAAGATGCGCTCGCGTTGATCATTCGCGAACGGTTGACGGGGCTGAAGCCGCCGGCAACGACCAAGGCGCTCGTCAACGTCTGGCGCGACGTGATCGAAAAGCGCGGCGGGAAGGCTTTGCGCGAGCTGGGAGTGCTCGGCGAGGACCAGGAGAGTTTTGGGCGTCTGATGCGGGAGCTATTGCGGGCGCTCGAGCTGACAGACGAGCCTTCCGATGCAGAGAAGGATCAGAGCGAGGAAGAGTCATCCAGCGAGGCGCAGGGCGGCGATGCCGAGGCCGAGCCCTCCGAGGATCATGAAGATGGAGAAGACGAACCGCGCGGTGACGAGCTGGCGGACGGCAAGACAGAAGAGGCGCAGGAGAACGATGAGCCGGCAAGCTCCGACGAGTTCGAAAGCGGGCTTGACGATTTTGATCCAACGGAAGTTCCCGAGCCCTGGCGTCCAAACACCTCCGTTCTCGATGATCCCGAAGCGTTCGGCTACAAGGTCTTTACGCGTGAGTTCGATGAGGAAGTTGTGGCCGAACAGCTTTCCTCGCATGAGGAACTGGAGCGACTGCGCTCTTTCCTCGATCGTGAGTTGAAGTCGTTTTCCAGTGCCGTTTCTCGTTTGGCAAACCGGCTGCAGCGGCGCCTGCTGGCTCAGCAGAACCGCGCCTGGGAGTTCGATCAGGAGGAAGGCACGCTCGATATCGCGCGCCTGCCTCGGATAATTATTGATCCCATGTACCCACTGTCTTTCAAGCGTGAGCAAGATACCGACTTCCGCGACACGGTGGTGACTCTGTTGCTTGACAATTCAGGCTCTATGCGCGGCCGCCCGATTATGGTCGCGGCTTGCTGCGCCGATATTCTCGCGCGCACGCTTGAGCGCTGCGGC
>CAZUKP010000019.1:0-52787 GCA_964620915.1 uncultured Hyphomicrobium sp.
CCGACTGGACGATTGGTCACGTGCATTCTGGTGCGCTCGGATGGGTCGGCATGGTGTCCTTCGGCGCCATCTACTGCCTCGTGCCGTGGTTATGGAAGCGGCGCGGCCTGTATTCGATCAAACTCGTGGAGTGGCACTTCTGGATCGCCACCTTGGGCATCGTCCTCTACGTCTCCTCAATGTGGGTATCCGGCATCATGCAGGGCTTGATGTGGCGGGCCTACGACAAGCTTGGCTTCCTCAAGTACTCGTTTGTCGAAACCGTCGAGGCCATGCACTGGCCGTATGTGATCCGCGCAACCGGCGGCTTGATGTTCGTCGTGGGTGGGCTGCTCATGGCCTACAACGTTTGGCGCACCATCCGTGGCGATGAGTCAGTGGATGTCGCCGAGCAGCCTCCAGAAGCGGCAGCCCCCGAGCTTCGGCCGGGCATGGCTGCAGCACCGGCAGAGTGAGGGGCAGGGCCATGAATCACGGTTTTTTTGAAAGAAGCTCCATCGCGCTGCTCATCGGGATTCTGATCGTCGTCTCGATCGGCGGACTCATCGAAATCGCTCCGCTCTTTTTCCTCAAGTCGACGATCGAGAAAGTCCAAGGTATGAGGCCCTACACGCCGCTGGAACTCGCTGGACGCGACATCTACCTCCGTGAGGGTTGCTACAATTGCCATAGCCAGATGATCCGCTCGCTCCGCGATGAGGTCGAGCGCTATGGTCACTATAGCTTGGCCGCCGAGAGCATGTACGATCATCCCTTCCAATGGGGATCCAAGCGCACAGGGCCGGACCTGGCGCGGGTCGGCGGGAAGTACTCCGATGAGTGGCACGTCGAGCATATGCGTGATCCACGTTCGCTCGTTCCTGAGTCAATCATGCCGGGCTATCCGTTCTTGGCCGAGCGTGAGCTTGGGTATGACAACATCGCAGATAACATGACCGCGCTGCAGATAGCCGGTGTGCCCTACAGCAGCGAGATGATCGAAAAGGCAAAGGCGGACCTACTTGCTCAAATCAACCCTGACTCAGATGACGTGGAAGGCCTGAAGACACGCTATCCGAAGGCCCAGGTGCGCAATTTCGACGGCAATCCTTCAGAGCAGCCGACCGAACTCGACGCACTCGTTGCCTATCTGCAGGTTCTGGGCACGCTCGTCGATTTTGCGACGTTCGATGCCGCCGGACCTAACCTGAGGTGAGGCTCGTCAAGCGATGACATATGAATCAGCCACCACCCTTTCGCAGATCGTGGCACTTCTCATCTTCATTGGGTTGTTCATTGCCGTGATCGCCTACGTGTTTTGGCCCGGCAACAGGAAGAAGTTCAAGCAGGCCGCCCAGCTTCCGCTGGAGGACAAGAACGACGAACCGGAAGAAGGCGGAGACCGGTCATGAGCGAGAAAGAAATCGATCAAGTCACCGGTGTCGAGACGACCGGGCATACTTGGGACGGCAACCTCAAAGAACTCAACAAGCCGCTTCCCAAATGGTGGCTGTACACATTCTACGTGTGCGTGATCTGGGCGATCGGCTATTGGATCCTTTACCCCGCATGGCCAACCCTGAATGGCTATACGAAGGGCGTCCTCGGTTACAATCAGCGCGCCGTCGTGACGGAAGAGGTCAAAGCAGCGAAAGCCGATCAGGCAAAGTACTTTGAACAGATCACCGCTAAGTCACTCGAAGAGATCACACAGGACCAGGAGCTTTTACCATTCGTGATGGCGGGCGGTGCTGCCGTGTTTGGCGACAATTGCGGCCCCTGTCATGGCAAGGGTGCGCAGGGCGCCGTAGGCTATCCGAACCTAAACGACGACGACTGGTTGTGGGGCGGCACGCTCGACGCCATTCACCAAACGATCCTTTATGGCATCCGCTCCGGCCATGATGAGGCAAGAGACATGGCGATGCCCAAGTTTGGACGGGATGAAATACTCCAGCCCGCCCAGATCGCAGACATAGCGCAATACGTCCTATCACTGTCAGGCAAAGCTGCTGACGACGCGATGGCTCAGCGAGGCAAGGACCTTTTTGCTGAGAACTGTGCTGCTTGTCATGGAGACGACGGCAAAGGAAACATTGAGCTTGGTGCGCCCAACTTGACCGACGGTATTTGGCTGTACGGCGGCACGCCCGAGCACATCGCAAAGAGCATTGAGACAGGACGTGGAGGTGTAATGCCATCCTGGTCGGGGCGGCTCGACCCCGCGACGATCAAAATGTTGACGGTATATGTACACTCGCTGGGTGGCGGCAAGTAGACGATCCTGCCCGGGGCACTATATCTCCGGTCATGGGGGAGGAGCCTGAAAGACGTCGGTTACGGAGCCTGGAATGACGATGATCAAACGCGCCTCCGACATTGTTCCTCAGACCATGGCGCAAGAGGCAGCTCCAGGCATTGAGCGTATTGACGTTAAGGCGGTTGCCTCCAAGGAAGCCCGCGAAACCTACGCCTCCCGCCAGAAGATCTACCCGAAGCTCGCCCACGGCACGTTCCGCAAGGTGAAGTGGATCGTCATGGCGGTGACGCTCGGCATCTACTACCTCCTGCCGTGGATCAGATGGGACCGGGGACCCAACCTTCCCGATCAAGCCTTTCTGTTGGATTTCGCGCATCAGAGACTGTTCTTCGGGCCCATCGAGATATGGGCTCAGGAGCTGTACTTTATCACTGGAATTCTGATCTTCTCCGCGCTTGGTCTGTTTCTTGTGACCTCTCTCGCGGGACGGATGTGGTGCGGGTACACGTGCCCTCAGACAGTATGGACGGACTTGATGGTCGTCGTTGAGCGCTTCTGGCAAGGCGACCGAAACGCACGCATCCGTCTCGACAACAGCCCTTGGACGTTCGAGAAAATCTGGAAGAAAACCGCAACGCACATCACGTGGGTGCTCGTTGCATTGGCGACAGGCGGTGCTCTGGTCTTCTATTTCCGGGATGCGCCAACACTGGCCATGGAGCTTGTGAGTGGCGATGCACCAACTATTGCCTACGTCTTCCTCGGCGTATTCACGGGCACGACATACCTTCTGGGCGGCATCGCGCGTGAGCAAGTCTGCATTTACATGTGCCCGTGGCCGCGCATTCAGGGGGCCATGTTCGATCGCGACTCGCTGCTCATTACGTACCGAGACTTCCGCGGCGAGCCGCGCGGGCCACACAAGAAAGGGCAAACCTGGGAAGAGCGGGGTGACTGCATCGACTGCAAGGCCTGTGTCGCCGTTTGTCCCATGGGCATCGACATTCGCGACGGTGCGCAACTCGAGTGCATCCAATGCGCGCTTTGCATCGATGCGTGCGACGAGATCATGACCAAGGTCGGACGCCCCACGGGATTGGTCGCATATGACACCTTCCGCAATCTTGAAGCTGAGGCCCATCACGAACGTGCGCCCATGAACTTTGTGCGTCCGCGCACAATACTCTATTCCGCGGCAATGGCCGCAGTTGTCGGCTTGATGCTGTATGCATGGCTGAACCGCACGATTCTGGAGGTGAACATTCTGCACCACCGCAATCCTGTCTACGTCGAGATGACCGACGGCGGCTTGCGCAATCGCTACACTGTGAAGATCCTCAATAAGCTCCACGACGTGCGCACCTACCAGTTGGCGATGGAGGGACTCCAAGGGGCGGAAATGACGATACTCGGCTTCAAGGAAGCCGACCCCAAGATCAATGTTGCAACCGACAATTTACGCGCGCTCAATGTGCTCGTGACCGTGCCCAAGGCCGATCGCGCGAAGCTGAACGGGGAAGCCACGCACTTCGACTTCATCATAACGGACACGGCAGACGGAAAACGGCTAACACACGAAGCAACCTTCTGGGCGCCCAAGAATGAATAGTGCATGACGCGGAGTGAAAATGCCAGTGGCCGCACATTGAGCGGACGTCACGTCCTCTTTGGATTGCTGGCCTTTTTCGGGGTCATCGTCGTTGTTGACTCCTTCATGATCTACAAGGCTGTCACCACATTCGGCGGTTTGGAGACGACCGACGCGTACCGAAAGGGCCTCGCCTACAACGACCGCATCGCTCTCGCCGAGGCGCAAGCCAAACGGGGCTGGAGCGATGAGATCGTCTATGAGGCGGAGACCGGTCGCCTCCGCGTCAGTCTCGTCGACCGACAAGGCGATGGGGTGTCGGGGGTCGAGGTTAAGGCCAGAGTTAGTCGCCCGGCAACCGACCGGTTTGATCGCACCGTTTGGTTCACGCAGACAGCACCGGGCGCCTACGAGGCCGACGCCACCGGAATAGAGCCTGGCTGGTGGACAATCCAAATCACAGCCAACCGAAGCTCAGAAGACGACGCGCTCTATCAGGCGAGGCATCGGTTATGGATCAAGCCGTAAAGCCACAATTGCGCGTCGTCGGCGGACGTGAGGCGCCCCCCGAGCTCGAACGTGTGCCTGCGCCCGTCAAGACAATCACGCTAATCGTCGAAAACATGCGCTGCGGCAGTTGTATGTCCGCGGTTGAAAAAGCCTTGCAAGCGACACCGGGCGTCGAGAGCGCGCGCGCCAATCTTTCGGCAAAGCGCGTCACCGCGCGCTACGACTCGCGCGCAACCGACCCGGAGCTTTTGACGAGCATCCTGGAGCGTGCCGGTTTCAACGCGGCAGAAGCACTCAACACGGCCGATGAGGCGGCCGCAAACCAAGCTGCAGATCTCTTGCGTCGTCTTGGCGTTGCTGGCTTTGCAGCAGCGAACGTGATGCTCCTTTCGGTGTCGGTATGGGCCGGGCTTGCCAGCGACATGACGGTTTCCGAGCTGGCGCTTTTCCACTGGCTGTCCGCTCTCATTGCGCTTCCCGCCATCGCCTATTCGGGCCAGCCATTCTTTAAGAGTGGCTTGGCCGCACTGCGATCGGGGCGCCTCAACATGGATGTGCCAATCTCTCTCGGCATCATCCTCGCTTCGGCAATGAGCCTCTTTCAGACGACCCGCGCTGGCGACCAAGTCTATTTCGACGCGGCGATCATGCTGACGTTCTTCCTCCTAATCGGCCGTTATCTCGATGAAAGCGTTCGCGTGCGCGCCAAAGGCGCCGCGGAGAACCTGCTGGGCCTGAAGGCTCTGTCGGCAACAGTCCTCGAGGACCATGGCACAGCGCGCAGAGTGCATGCGCGTGAGTTAAGACCCGGCATGCGGGTGCTCGTGGCCGCTGGGGAGCGAATCCCCGTCGATGGCCGCGTCGTCAGAGGCGATAGTGATATCGAGGAAAGTCTCATCACGGGCGAAACGCTACCGCGTCTTGTGAGCGACGGTGCAGACGTGCACGCAGGCACCGTCAACATCACGACACCGATTGAGGTCGAAGCAACGGCAACTGACGACAGCACGCTTGTTGCGGAAATTGCACGACTGATGCAGGCGGCCGAGCAGGGACGCGGGCGATACGTGCGCCTCGCCGACCGCGCCGCCGCGATCTATGCGCCCGCTGTTCATCTCTTAGGCGCGATCACATTTGTAGGCTGGATGATCGCTGGCGCGGGTTGGGAGGTTGCCCTCACCTACGCGATCGCCGTTTTGATCATCACCTGCCCTTGTGCGCTCGCGCTGGCTGTTCCCGCCGTGCAAGTTGCGGCAACGGGCCGCCTGTTTGCGCGGGGTGTGATCGTTAAGTCGCCCGATGCTCTGGAACGGCTTGCGGAAACTGACACGGTCGTGCTGGACAAGACCGGAACGCTCACTCTGGGGGCGCCTCGGCTCATGCGGCCGGAGACAATCGATACTGATTTGCTCATGCATGCGGCTTCTCTTGCCGCCCATAGCCGCCACCCCTACTCGAAGGCGGTTGTGAAGGCCGCAGGCGAATGCGGCCTTCGGCTCACGTGGCGCGGAAACGTGCGCGAAATTCCCGGTTCTGGACTCGTTGCTGAATCGGCCCAGGGCGAGGAGCGACTGGGCTCGGCGCAATGGGTCGGCGCGCTCGGCGAGGCCAAGGCGGACAGCCCTGCTCTTTGGTACCGAAAGCGCAGCGCGGCGCCGAAGCCCTTTTATTTCGAAGATGCATTAAAATCCGACGCCGACGAAGTCGCCAGAACACTGCGTCAATCTGGTTACGACGTCGAGTTGCTATCGGGCGACCGAAGCCAAGCGGTTGAGAATGCTGCACGCGCCGTAGGAATCCTGGTGTGGCGCGGGGGCGTGCGCCCGGACGGGAAAATCAACTGTCTCAATGAGCTGAGGCGAACCGGGCGAAAGGTTTTGATGGTCGGTGATGGTCTCAACGACGCCCCAGCGCTGGCCGCCGGCTATGCGTCGCTATCTCCATCCAGTGCTGCCGACATCAGTCAGACAGCAGCGGACGCTATCTTTCAGGGCAATCGACTTTCGCCGATCGTCGAAACGTTGAGTGTCGCGCGTGCGGTACGTCGCATGTCACTTCAGAACTTCGCGATTGCTCTGGGATACAATGCGTTGTGCGTTCCGCTTGCGATGGCGGGGTTCGTAACACCGCTCATCGCTGCGCTCGCGATGTCAGCCTCATCGATTGCGGTAACCGGCAACGCCCTACGGCTTAGAAACATGCGCGTTTCCCTTGGACCGGCCCCAACGCTGGAACGTCACCCATGACAGCACTGGCATGGCTGATCCCGGCTGCACTCTTCCTAGGTCTTCTGGGGCTTGCAGCTTTCTTGTGGGCGTTGCGCACGGGTCAGTTCGAGGATCTGGAAGGCGCAAGCTGGCGTGCGATCCAAGATAGCGAAGGTCCGGACCCGCCAACCGGGAACGAAGAAGGTAAAGACAGGCAGGGTCAGGAGTGAGAGGCAACGAGCCTTTCGCCGGCCCTAGCAAACGGCAGGCTCGCACGCCCTGATTTCGAACTTGAGGTGATGCTTTTGCTGCGAGAAATCGAACTCGCGGCCGTCATAACAGCGCGCTTTTCCCGATAGGACGACCTCGTGGCCGAGTGGCCATTCATGCACTTCGAACGTTGAAACCATTGTGCATTTTTGCTCAAGCTCAAGCTGTTGAGCCAGAACCTGTTGCCACGGCTCCATTGGGGCCGGCCCTGTGTTGCCAGTGCCCAGCGCCGGCGATGCCATTAGCAGTAACCCCATGCCAATTCGCGCCGGCCACGGCCATCGTGCGCTTCGCTTCACTTCGCACCTCGCTCGGGTGGGTGAGAATCTCACCGCTTCAAGTCGATCACCAGACCATCCGCCCTCTTAGAAGGCGCCATCTGCAATCTCGTGGGTCAGGACGCACTCACAGTTACCTCTCAGGGCAATGCGGGCTCCCCAAAGCTGCTGCACGGGGCCAGCTACATTTGCAACCAGGACAACGGCGCCATCCGCCACATCTTGGAGCAATTGAGTGTAAATCTGCGATCGCCCGCGGTTGTCTCCAGAGCCCCCATCCGTCCCTGTCGAGGCGCCAGAAGCTTCCAACCGGCACAGCATTGCATCAAGGCCGGGGGAAAAACTTGAAATATTGCCACCATCAATCTGACCGCCAGGTAACTTTGCCAAGGCCACGTGGACGGCGTCTCCATTGCGTCCGTCGATCCGTTTGCTGATGCCCTCTGCACCGTTGCCCGCAATCACCAGCAGATCGTTGCCTGTCAGTTCGCCTGAACGTAGCTGGCGAGCGGTCGCTACAAGGTCGGTTGGATCGCGAAATACGGCGACGACAAACCAATACCGTTTCAGTTCATCGAACATTCTCTCCGACCTTTCGCCGTCCCATTCGGCTATCGGTCCAATCGCCAGACTATCGGGGCGATGGCGATTGTTTCTTGGACGGGCGTGGTAGGTGTCAGCTTTCTTCAAATGCGCCTCGCCAACCTCTTCGACGAGCATCACTTGAACTCGCGCGCTTCACCGGCGGCAAGCTGTTCTAGTGTTTGACGGTTGCGGACGATCACGAACGAACTCTGCATCAGATCAATGATCCCGCTTTGGCGCAGCTTGGTGAAGGACCTGCTGACCGTCTCAATTGTCAGGCTCAGGAAGTCAGCGATGTCGGCCCGCGTCATGGGCAAAACGATCCGCATGGGGTCGACAAAGTTGCGCTCATTTCGACGCGATAGCGCCATCAGGAATGCGGCAAGCCGCTCAGTCGCGCTGCGCTGGCCAACTGTCAGCAGAAGGTCACGCGCGGCAAACAGCTGATCCGATAGTGCGCGATACAGCATCATGCAGACCTGCGGGTCGTGCCGGGCCACCTCATCGAGCAGGCTGGCTGACAGGCAGCGCAGACGTGTCAGCGTGATGGCTTGGGCGCTGAATACATGCTCCTCGGGCGAGCCCAGCCCGATGAAGTCACCCGGATAGGCAAAATCAACGATCTGACGCCGGCCGTCGGGGAGCGTCTTGTAAAGACAGACCGCGCCGCGCTCGACCTGGTAAATGCAGTCCTTGTGATCGCCTTCGAAGAACAAGTGCTCACGCGCCTGAAGCAGCCGCGGGGCGGCAGCTCTAAGCCGCTTGTTCAATGCGCATCCCCCATCGGCATCAATAGCGTCAGGGCCGAAGGCGGCTTCCTTCGCCTCCAAGTCCGGCGACAAGGTCATGGTCAGCATTGCTGTTTCCTCTGGTGAGAGCGTCATTGCGCTCATCAAACCAGTCCGAAGCCGCGTCCATGTGTTGCTCTTGTAAGAAATTGTGAGAGACTGTATCGGGTGCATCTTGGGGTTGATCGGCGCACCTCATCATCCACTTGGTATGCACGCCCACAGCAGCAGGCGCCCCACACAAAGAGCGAATCTCGATGGCGGGCACAGCCTGCACTCACATTGTTGTCGTTGATGACGAGGCCGAAATCCGGGCTCTTTTGCGCAAGGGCCTCGAGCAAGAGGGCTTTTCGGTGTCCGAAGCCCCGGACGGCCCAAGCCTCATGGCGGTGCTCGACCAAAAGCCCGTCGATCTGATCACCCTCGATGTGCGCCTTGCATCGGAGGACGGCTTCGCGGTCGCTCGCCAAATCCGAGCCAAACACAACCTTCCCATCGTTATGATTAGCGGAAAAGGCGACATGATCGACCGCGTTGTTGGGCTCGAGCTTGGTGCCGATGACTACATCACCAAGCCCTTCCATATGCGCGAAGTATTAGCTCGAATCCGGGCCATCCTACGCCGCTATGAAGGCGCGCCGCGCTCCTCGCCTCCCAATTCGGCCGCGGGTTCAAAGGAAAACACTTTCAAGTTTGACGGATGGTCGCTCGACATTCCCCGGCGCGAACTGAAGGACCCGCATGGTGCCCCCTGCGAGCTAACGACCGCAGAATTCAACTTGCTGGTGACCCTCGTCGAGCACCCAGGCCGCGTTCTCTCGCGCGATGAGCTGATGGATTTTCTCAAAGGCCACGACTGGACGCCACTCGACCGTTCGATTGACGGGCTCGTGGCAAGGCTGCGCAAGAAAATCGAACGCGGGAGCGAAGTGCCACAGCTCGTCAAGACCGTTCGCGGGGTTGGCTACGTCTTTGCCGGCAATGTCACCCGAAGTTAAGGATCAACATCAAGCGTTGTCTTGAGTGCCCGGGCGAGCGCCAGCCGGCTATAGGGTTTGTGTAGCACCTCAAAATCGTCCTTGATACGTGCACCTCCCGCGGCCTCCGAGGCGTACCCCGTCGTCAACAAGATACACAGTTTCGGCAAATTCGCCCGCACCCATAACCCGAGCTCATATCCGGACATTCCGCGCCCCAGGATGACATCGCTGAAGACCAGCGCAATCTGCGGTTCGGTTTTCAGCAAGCCGATTGCCGCTTCGGCATTCTCTGCTTCTAGTGCAACGTAACCCAAGCCCTCTACGCGCTGCAATGTCACCTCCCGGACATCCGGGTCGTCCTCAACAACGAGGATGGTCTCACTGTTTTCAGAAAGTGGAACCTCCAGTTCGCTTTCGGAAGTTACAGGTTTTGCTGGACCGGACGTGCGCGGGAGATAGAGACTGACGGTTGTTCCCTCTCCCAGTTTGCTTTGGACCGAAACATGACCGCCCGACTGCTTGGCGAAGCCGTAGATCGTGCTGAGCCCCAGACCGGTGCCACGTCCCTCCTTGGTGGTGAAGAAGGGCTCAAAGGCGCGGCTTTGAACGTCCGGGGCCATGCCTGTGCCAGTATCGGTCACGGAAACGCACACACAGTCGCCGGCCTGCAATCCAACGGTGGGATTTGAGGCGTTGTTGTCGACGGAGACGTTGCGCGTCTCAATCACGAGTTTGCCACCACTGGGCATGGCGTCGCGTGCATTGATCGCGAGGTTCAGTATGGCATTCTCGACTTCGCTGGGGTCCGCTTTCGTCGGCCACAGAGACCCAGCAAGCACGGTCGTCAGAGTGATCCTCTCGCCCAGCGAACGTTTCATCAGTTCGGCAATGCCCAGGACCAGATCGTTGAGGTTCAATACCGCTGGCTCAAGTCTCTGGCGACGCGCAAAGCTCAACAAGCGCGATGTAAGACGCGCGCCCGACTGCGCGGCCTCTGCGGCTCGGAGCAACAGCTCGCGCTCGTACTTCTCCTTTAACCGGGACTCCAGAAGCTCCAGATTTCCGGAGACGATCGTGAGCATGTTATTGAAATCGTGCGCTATTCCGCCGGTGAGCTGACCAAACGCTTCCATGCGCTGAGATTGGGTCAGGGCGGCTTGCGCCAATTCGCGGTTCCGGCTCTCCTCTTGAAGCGCCCTCGTGCGCTCTGCGACACGCGCTTCCAGCTCAGCATTATTGCGAGCAAGCAAATCCTCGATCTGCTTACGCTCGCTAATGTCGCGGATCACGGCCAAGTAGATGCGCTCTCCGCTCTCATCGAGCTGGGCGATTGAGGCTTCGGCGGGAAATTCGGAGCCATCTTTTCTAAGGCCGTAGATCGTCTGCCGGTTACCCATGCGTCGAGCCGCGACACCGGAGGCTGCGAATGCGCGAACATCTTCGCGGTGGGGATCGCGAAACCGTTCGGGGATTAGGATATCGAGAGACTCTCCGAGCACATCGCGCTTGGAGTGACCGAACAGCTTTTCGGCCCCCTCGTTGAAAAGCGTTATGCGCATCCGCCCATCGAGCGCAACAATGGCGTCGTCGGCGATTGCAAGGATGGCCGATATTCGCGCTTGAGTGCGGCGCAGCGCCTGCTCAGCCCGATCGGCCCGCGCATCCGTTCCGTATTCACCATCCGGCTCTAGCTCGGGCTTGTCGCTCATCTCATTCCAAATTGTTCCGGATTCTTAGCCATCGTCGCTCTTAAGGACCAGTTCTGTTTCAACATAATGATACACGATCAGACCATGGTTGCCGGAAACGCTTGACGAGAGCAAGATCGAAGCGAACTTCGAAAATAGAGTTCTAACAATCACCGCACCTAGACTTCCCGACGCCGTGAAGTGCGAACGCAAGATTGAAGTCAGGGAGCGCTGAACGACGCGTTGACCCGGCTGCGCGGCCCTACGCCCAAAGGGAGTGCATGAACACTTTACCCAAGCACATGATTGCCATGGCGCTCGATCACGCCGGGGCTCCCCTCAAATGCGTCGAACGTGCGGTGCGCCTGCCGAAACGCGGTCACATCCTGATCCGTGTGGCCGCTTGCGGGGTCTGCCGGACCGACCTTCATGTTGTGGACGGCGACCTGAAACACCCCAAGCATCACATCATCCCGGGGCACGAGATAATTGGGCGTGTGGTTGCCGCGGGACCGGGCGTCAAAGGATTCAAGATCGGCGAGCGCGTCGGTGTGCCGTGGATGGGCGCGACCTGCGGTGAATGCCCCTATTGCCGCGATGGCCGCGAAAATCTGTGCGACCGCCCCGGCTTCACAGGATACACCATAGATGGCGGCTATGCGCAGTATGCCACTGCTGACGAAGACTATGCGTTCCCGATACCGGACGAGTACACAGACGCTGAAGCCGCGCCTTTGATGTGCGCGGGCCTTATCGGCTACCGGGCCTGGAAACTTGTGCGCGAGGCGCGGCATCTCGGTATCTATGGCTTCGGTGCTGCGGCCCATATCGTGGCTCAACTCGCGGCCTTCCACGAGCAAAAGGTGTATGCCTTCACGCGGACAGGTGACAAACCTGCTCAGAAGCTCGCACGCGATCTCGGTGCCGTGTGGGTGGGGCCTTCCGAAGAACAACCGCCCACGCCGCTCGACGGCGCTATCATTTTTGCGCCTGTCGGACCGCTTGTTCCTCTGGCTCTGAAAGCCATCGCCAAAGGCGGAACGCTCGTCCTCGGCGGCATTCACATGAGCAATATTCCCGAGATGCCCTATGACCTCTTGTGGGGTGAGCGCGTGATCCGTTCCGTTGCAAATCTCACGCGTCAGGATGCCATAGAGTTCTTGGAGATCGCACCCCGGATTCCTATTCAGCCGAAGGTGACGAAATTCGATCTCAAAGATGCAAATGACGCCCTGGACCGCCTGCGTGCCGGCAAGCTCACGGGTGCTGCCGTGCTCATCCCGCCAGCTTAAGGCCGGCCTCTCGTAGAACTTCGCGAGCGTTTGACTGGGACTGCGCACGCGTTCCGCTGGCATCGACTTTGGCCCAGGTCAATTCTCCGATGTCATATGAGAGCTGTAGCCTTACGACAGTGCGGTCCGCGTCTGATGCATCGCCGCGACGCGCCTCCACCCGCTCAACAAGCGTCTCGGGAGGCGCGGCAAGCCACAAACCGACGAATGGCCGGCCCATCTGGCGTGCGATCTGCTCGACGGCGGCACGTTCCTCAGACTTGGCAAAGACCGCATCGACAATTGCGCCATGACCCGCTGCCAGCGCGCGGCGCGCTTTGTCGGCTAAGACCGCGTAAACGCGTTCAGTGACGTTGGCACGATAGTGCTCTGGCGCAAGGCGCTCAGTCTCTGGGACGCCGAAAAGCCGCTTGCGTTCCACGTCGCTGCGCACATGGAGGGCACCCGGTGCGGGACCGACGCAAAATGCAAGCCCAGCCGCCAACGTTGACTTTCCTGTACCCGACAGTCCGCCAACGGCGACAAGGGCGCCCGGCGGTGGAGCAAGATAGCGCCCAGCGAGATCCACAAGCTGGCGCACACTTTGCTCCTGTGCGCTGCAAGCTTCTCCCGCGAGCTGAGACACGCGCTCCATCGCCACGACAGCGCGAACACCCCCCCGACAAGCCAGGAATAGTGGCAGACAGGCCAAGCCTTCGATCTCTCCACCGACGGGTGCGGCGTTCGCATAAGTGTTGAGCACGAGGTTCGCCGCATGGCGGTCACCTCGCGCATCAAGGTCCATCAGGAGGAAAGCAAGATCATAGAGCACATCGATCGTTGCCAGATCCTCGCTAAACTCTAACGCATCAAAGGGAACAGGGGCGCCTTCGATAAGCACCAAATTCCCCAGATGGAGATCACCATGGCAGCGACGGATGCAGCCCTGCCGACTGCGTTCGCTCAAGAGCTGGGACGCGCCTTCAAGGACCGTGCCCAGACGATCGACGAGACAGCGCGACATCTCTGCTCCGAGAATGTCGCTTCGCTCTCCGAAAGCCATCGTCAACTGACGCACGACGGCCCCGATATCCTCAGCGCCGTCAATCGCGTAAGCAACAGACGCAGCGAGGTGATAGTCGATGGTGGCCTTCGCGAGCGCCTTGGAGATCGCGTCGGGCAATGGCCCCTTCTCTGCGACGTTTGCGAGAAGGGAAGCCTGATCGAAGCGGCGCATATGCACCGCCCATTCCACAGCGTCGCCGCTTCCGCCGAGGGCAAGCTGACCATCGCTCTCGCGTGTTATGGGAACCAGGTCCAGGTAGATTTGGGGCGCATGGGGTCGATTGATCTCGAACTCTCGAGATATTGCTTGGCGGCGCAGCTCCAAAGTCGAGAAATCCAAGAATGGCAGGCGGACGCGCTTTTTGACTTTGTAGGCATCCTCTCCCGCAAGGAAGACGCGTGCGCAGTGAGTCTCGATCACCGTCACACCGGACGGGCGCGCAGAGTATGCTGCGGGATCGCCCAAGAAGGCGGCAATTTCCGCCTCCTCCGGATCGGCTTGTGCAGCGTCGCGCGGCCCGCTTGCAGCCGGCATGTTCATCTCCGTCTGCCCGAAGAGACCGGCCAACTGCGAGCCTATTGTCAGGTGTCGGCCCGGTTAAACCGGCGCGAGAACTCTGTCTGTCCGCCAGTCGACAGGATGCGCGCCTGCTCGATCCAATTCTCGCGTTCGATGCGGCCCTTGAAATCCAGGATCTGACTGATGCGAACGATATCAGCACCCGTCCAGTTGGCAATCTGCTCGTATGTGGACACACCCAAAGAGTTGAGCTTCCTTTCGATAAGCACTCCGACCCCACGAATGCGCTTCAGATCATCGGGATCCTTGGTCGCTGCCACCGATTCGCCAGCACCGCGAAGGGCCTGCGAGCGCACAGAACGCAGCCCGGACACATCAGCCCGCTCAGCAACCGGCCGCAACGGTGTTGGCTCGCTCTCTGCTGCAGGAGCGGCGGCGCGAGCGGAGGGTGGAGCTGGATCGGCCACCGGTGGGGCCGGCTCGGGAGACGGCGCCGGTTGCGCGGCCGTCGCAACGGGTGCAGGCGAAGGCGCCACCGGCGGCGGGGCAGGCTCGGCCGCAGTTGGTTCGGCTTTGGGCTGTGCGACAGGAACGAACGACGCCGGCTCCGGGGCTACAATTGGTTCGACTTTTGGTTGTGCGACGGGAATGAAATTAGCCGACGACGGGGCAGCTTGAGGCCCTGGAGCCGGCGGTTCGGACACCTCGACTTTGGGCTGTTCCGTGTTGGGTGCAGCAGCAGCCTGCACAGGCTGTGCTGTGTCATTCGCCCCCGTGGCAGCGCCCGTGCGATAGTAGAAGCGTCGCTTCAAGCCGCACGCAATGACCGCTCCGACGAAAAATGCGGCCGCCAACAGGAAGAGCGACTGCCACTCAAGCTCCGTCATTCTCAGAACTCCCAATCAAGGCCGGCGCGAAGGCGCCCCAGGCATGCGTCAGCGCGGTACTCTGGCACAGGCTATCCATGCCAAAACGAAGCCGGACGCGAATGCCCCCAGCAAACACCAGCCGAAATTGGCCATTAGATAACTCATCAGATAATCCATCGCGTGCTCCCTACTCGGCTTTGGATATCCGAGCTTGATGCCAATCGCCGAAGACTGCTTGGTTTCGTATTCAATGCGACGGTTATTCCGCTGTTTCTGGCACATAAGCTGATCTGCGCCAGGCTACTCTCTCGCCATAGTGACCGCGATTGAAGGTCTGTGACGCGAACCGCGCTCTCGACTTATCGCTGCTCCGCAGCCCTCCAATAAAACATGCAGTGTACTTTAGCGCCATCAGGTGGCGCTCGGCCTGGCGAGCATCGTCGATTGAACCCCCAGCAGCCCCTTCTGGGTGGGGCAATATAACCAAACACTGACTGATTTCCAAGACGGAGGCCGGCGCTGCGTGTTGGCGCTAAGAATATGACATTGCGCTATTTTTAGCCATGGCGCCGACGCGGGATCTCGACTGCTTCTGCTTCCGCGCGTGATTGTGCAAGCTGCAACTCGGTCTGCCGAAGTTCAGCATAGCGCTCACCGATGTAGTCTCGCGTTATTGGGAGTGCGTCCACCCGGCGGCAGCACTGAACCTGGTAAACACCGAGTTGCGAATATCGGAAGGAGGATTCGCATGCGGCAAGATAGAACTCCCACATACGGCAAAAGCGCTCGTCGTATAAGGCGAGCGCATCCGCGCGCCGCTCCATGAAGCGACGGCGCCATTCGGCTAGTGTTGAGGCATAGTGCAGACGTAGGCACTCGACGTCTGTGACAAGAAGGCCCGCGCGTTCGATTGCCGGTACCATATCTGACAAGGCAGGCAGATGGCCGCCAGGGAATATGTACTTGTCGATCCACGGGCTGGGATGCCATGGGCCGTCGAGGTGTCCGATCGTATGAAGGACCATGACACCGTCGGGCCTGAGCAGCTCACGGCACTTATTGAAGAAAGTCGCGTAGTAACGCGGTCCGACGTGTTCAAACATTCCGACAGAAACAATGCGGTCAAACTCGCCGGTCAGCGATCGATAGTCCTTCAGCTCAAATTTGACGCTGTCGTCCACTGCGCGTTGGCGTGCCCGCCCTCGCGCCGCGTTTAGTTGTTCGGTGGAAAGCGTAACGCCCAGAACCTCTTTCGCACCAACAATCTCTTTCAGATAGAGTCCAAGACCGCCCCATCCTGAACCGATATCTAGGATCCGGTTTCCACGCTCAACAAAAAGCTTTGCGGAAACGAGCCGCTTCTTTGCGATCTGTGCCTGTTCGAGCGTGCAATCGGGATCGTCAAAATAGGCGCATGAATACTGAAAATCGCGATCGAGAAAAAGGCGGTAAAGCCGATGGTCGAGATCGTAGTGATGGGCGACGTTGCGGCGCGAGCGTAAAGGATTATTCCAGCTCACAAGGCTGCGTGTCAGATATCGAACGCGTTCGAGAATTCGGGCCGGCAAGGTGCGCGCGCGGCCCGTCGTCTCGCGCATAGCCATCTCTAAAAAATCGTAGATCGTGCCTTGCTCGACGACGAAGCGGCCGTCCATAAACAGCTCGCCAAGGTAGAGATGAGGATCAAGCACGACACCGAGTTCAGCTCGGGTATCGGCAAAGCGGACGCGAACCTCATCCCCTGTGCCATCGCCAAAGGTGAGCGGGGTACCCCGCGCCGTAACGATCGTCAGCGCACCTCGCGAAACGATCCGCGAGAAGACAGACCTTAGGACCTCATCCATCATGGCGACACCAGCTGATTGGTGAGCTCAAATAGCCGCGAACCGGACCCCCAATTGGTAACCGCCCCGCGAACTTAGCATCGCGGGGGTAAGGATACGCTAAAGATGCGGGAAATGAAAATGGCGGAGACGGAGGGATTCGAACCCTCGATACGCCCTTAAAGCGTATAACGGTTTAGCAAACCGCCGCCTTCAGCCTCTCGGCCACGTCTCCATCCTGGCGAGACCCCTAATAGATGCGAGGTGCCCGGATTGCAAGCAAACGGGAATTCGGCGCCAATCACCATATCGGCCCCCCTTGACGGCCGCATTTGCCAGCCGCATCGTGACAAATAGCGGCACGTCGCGGGGGTAATCCCATGGGAAGAATTGGGAGCTGACGAATGCCAAGGCCCGTCCAATTTGTACTTCTCGCTGGATTGCTCGCCGGCGCAGGAACAGCTGCGTCGTCCCAGGAGTTCTGCGTCGCCTGCAATGGTCCTGACGCCACTTACAGGTGCATAGTTTCCGGCGAGCCGGTTGCCGCGACGCGCGGAACGCCGGGTAAGCTGCTGTGCATAAAGGAGCTCGCCCAAAGCGGTCCTCATGCCACTTGCAGCGTCCGGCGGGGCGGCGAGAACGAGCCATGCTTGGGCGAATTGCGCACCGTGATGTTGCCAGCAAGCCCACCGCTCGCAGCTCCGCTCCCGGATGAACAGCCGGCCACTTTTGCCGGGCAAGATGACACACCAACGCCTGCACCCTATGAGCCCACAATCGACACGGTGCCAGGCGCGCCTGTCGTGGAGGGTACTGAGCCCTCACCAGAACAATCACCCGACACGCTTGAGGATCTTGCCAAGGCGTCTGGCGAAAATCTCAAAAAGGCAGGTGACGCCGTCGGCGACACGGCAAAAAACGCTGGCAACGCTGTTGGCGATGCAGTTAAGAAGACGTGGAATTGTCTGAGCTCGTTCTTCGGTGATTGCTAGTAGGGTCTAGAGGAACATCGCGTCAAGATGGTTAGGGCAGCAGAACAAGCGAGCCCGTCGTTTTTCGTGCTTCTAAGTCGCGGTGCGCTTGTGCTGTATCGCGCAATGCATAGGTCTTATTGACGGAGACCTTGATTGCGCCCTGGGCAATCATGGAGAAAAGCTCCTGCGCATTTGCCACAAGATCGGCTCGGTGCGCGGTGTAGACCATGACCGAGGGCCGCGTGGCGAATAACGCACCTTTGGCCGAGAGGATCGACAGGTCGAACGGTGGCACTGGACCTGACGCGTTACCGAAGCTCACCCAAAGGCCTTTTGGTTTGAGGCAATCGAGCGAAGCCGGGAAGGTATCCTTGCCGATTGAGTCGTAGACGACGTCACAGCCTTGACCGCCGGTGATCTCTGAAACGCGGGCGACAAAGTCTTCCGTCTGGTAGTTAATCACGTGCGTGCAACCGTTCTTCTTGGCAAGCGCGGCCTTCGCATCGGAACCGACGGTTCCAATGATCGTTGCTCCGATCGCCTTCGCCCACTGGCATGCAATCAAACCAACACCGCCAGCCGCGGCATGAAACAACATCGTTGTCTCAGCCGTGCACTTGAAAGTCTCGCGTAGGAGATACCGAACGGTCATGCCTTGCAGCATCACTGCAGCCGCTGTGACATCGTCGATGTTGTCGGGAAGACTGACGAGGCGATCTGCAGCAATGATGCGCTCTTCCCCATATCCGCCGAGCACACCCGCGTAAGCGACGCGATCTCCAACAACAAATTCGCTGACATCTGCGCCTACGGCATCGACGACGCCGGCCCCTTCCATGCCGATCACAGCAGGCAAGCTGGGAAGCGGATAGAGCCCCGAGCGATGATAGATGTCGATGTAATTGAGGCCGATCGCACGCTGGCGCAGGCGCACCTCTCCAGGCCCGGGCTGGCCAACGTGGACCTCGTCCCAACTCAGCGCCTCCGGCCCACCGTGAGCGTGGATTCGAATTGCATGCACCATGGTTTCCCCAACTCTCAGCGCTTCTGGGACCTGGCCAGCTTGCCTTGACGCTGCCATGCTGGCCTTCTACGGGCTCTCACCGCCCGAAGACAAGGGAGCGTGCACATTTTCGAATTTCGTCAATACGGCCGGGTGCCTCCATTAATGGTCCTCACCGTCGTCGCGCTGCTAACAGGCTGCGGCGGTCCCGACCTGTCGGGAGGCCCAAATGCGGGGCTTTCGTGCGTTGACGATTCGGCGACTTGCGTGAACAGGCGCCAGACGACGCTGAACCATCTGACCAACGACAAAAATCGGGCTTGGATCAAGCAGCAGCCGCCACCAGAGGCATACGCCTCGGGGGTGCGCCTGTTCGCGCTCAAAAACAAGAAAAAGGAATTGAGTTGCGATGAGCTTACGCATGGACGGCGCGAGGCCGACAACGCGGCGAAGGTCTTGCGCGGACCAGGTGGCGCCAATTTGACACCCGCACAGGTGTCACGCGGTCTTATGCTCGCCAGCGAGGTGTCGCGTGAACTTGGCCGTGAAATGAAACGGCGGTGCAAGAAAACTTAGGCCAACGCGAATGGGTGTGGCCAGCTCTCTTCCCCGACCTGGCGCAAGATCCGCCCCTGCCAAAAAGCCCTTTCCCTTCCCTCGTATCCAGGCCACCATCGTTCGCTATGCTGGCGTAATCCGCCATCCTCAGACAATTTTCTGGAGTGATAAAAAGAGAGTCATGGAACAGTATGTTGACGCGGTGGTCGAATTCGTCCGCGCCAATGAGGCCTGGGCAGCACCGATCGCATTCTTACTGGCGCTTGGTGAAAGCCTTGCGTTCATTTCGTTGATATTGCCCTCAACGGTCATTCTCGTCGCGATCGGCGGATTGTTAGGCGCCAGCGGCATTGACGTGTGGGCGGTCGTATTTGCCGCGGGGCTTGGGGGCTCAATCGGCTATGCCACATCGTATTGGATTGGCCTCTACTTCAAGGACCAGATCAACGGCATGTGGCCGTTCCGAAACTATCCCGCAATGATGCATCGTGGGGAGGACTTCTTTGAACGGTATGGCGTCTTTGGAGTTTTCCTTGGGCACTTTTTCGGTCCAATTCGCGCCGTCATCCCGGTGATCGCAGGCATGTATTCGATGCCGCAGATTCCCTTCCAGATCGCGAACGTGACCTCGGCATTCCTTTGGGCCGGCGGGGTGATCGCACCAAGCTTCTTCGGAATCAAATGGCTACTTGGGCACTGACAGTACCTGGCTGTCTCGTCACGACTGCGTAGGTCGCATAGCCGCGGTAGAGCCGCTTGTTGTAGGCGGTAAGACCGCGTCGGCGCGCAAGCTGTGCCAGCTCAGTTTCAAGCTCTTGTCTTGGCCTAACAGAGAACTTGGCCAGCCAAGCATGTAGCCCCTTCTTGAACCACCTTGGCAGACCCTCTTGATCGCCAAAGTCGACAACATAGAGTGCCCCTCCCGGTGCAACAGCGGTGGCAGCCTGTTCCAAGGCCCCGCGCCAGTGCGGGATCATCGATAGCGCATAAGAGACAATGACTCTGTCAAAGGCCGGCACCCCAAAGATGTCGTCGCAGGCGAAGTCCGTCGCGTCGCCATAGGCGACAACGATACGATCGGAAAGACCGGCACGTGCAATTGAGGACCGCGCCGTCGCCAACATCTCGTTGGAAACATCAAAACCATAGAGACGAGCATTGGGATAGCGTCTCGCCGCCCTAATGAGATTACGGCCGGTTCCGCAGGCGACCTCCAGAACGGTGCCGCCCGCAGGGACTTCCATTTCATCAAGCAGACGATCTCGTCCGAGGAGGTAGTATTTGCGCGAGGCGTCGTAGATGTAGCGCTGGTAGCGGTAGATTCCGTCCATATGCTGGGCGGCGGCGTCCGAGTTTGACATGGACCGGCGCCCCTAAACTTTGAGCACGTAACAGTGAAAACCGCCGTAGATCGAAGAGCGATCCTTGGCAGTGAGCGTGCGGCATGCATCGCGATCATAACTGAAGCGCGATAGAGTTTCGTCCGCTACGCGTCCGGGAAGTATGGTCTCCTCGCCGGCCGTGCGGAAGATGACACGCGCACCGGGCCGAGCCGTGCGCGCAATTTCACTCCACAGTGCATTGAGTTGATCGTCAGTCATCCAATCCTGGGCGTCGAGGAGGACGTAGGCGTCCAAGGATGCCGCAGGTTTCTTCGCCAGAAGCTCGGTCAGCGACGCATGAACGACTGAAAAATTTGACGAGCGCGAACGCAAGGCCTCGTAGTTCTCGCGCTGCAAGTAAGGCGGAAGCGGACCCGACCCACCGCTCGCATAGCGGCGTCCAAACGCCTGCCAGGCGAAATAGTTATCTGAGAGATCAAAGTCGCACGCCAAACGTTCCAAGCGCGCGCGCAATACGTTTGCCATACTGATTTCGCCACCCTTAAGGGCAACAAACTGCGAAGGCGGTATACCAAGTCCAAAGAGTGCGGACGGTCGGTCGAGAAGCCAGCGGATGTGACGCTTTTCGAAGAGTGGTGCGAGTTCACGCTCGAAGATGCGGCGCTGTTCGGTTCGCGTCTTTGCCGACAGGAGACGGCGTGGATCGGCACCGTGGACACGCGCCAGCATATGTCCAGCGCCGATGAACCCACCCAGCAGCCCATACCGATAAACGTTGCGCCCGAAGTAGCCGATCCGGCGGCGACCGAGCCGATCGCGCGACTCCCAATACTTGCGCGTCGCATTATCGAGGTGCGGGCGCAGATAGGCGAAATAGGCGTCAACATTGGCGCGACTGTCCGCGTCGGCGAAGAAACGGCAGAACGCGGCATAGTCGGGCAAGTGTGTCAGAGCAGCGTTCTTCAGTTTATTAAGGGCAACGTGGGCCGGATTGAGATCGACCGCCGTCACCATGATGGGAGCAACGGCAAGATAGCTCAGAACGTTGCAACCCCCTGACGCAATCGCAATGAGCGCCTCGCCGGGCTGAAGCTGCAGAGCCTCGAGATCGACGATAGGGTCTTCCCAAATCTGCGGATAGACCAGGCCGCTGAAAGCGAGCGTGAAGAGGCGCTCCTGGATACCCTGTCGCGAAACCGGCTTGTGACGATGAACGGCTTGGCGCAAGCGCTGATTGCGTGTGCGCTGCCCCGGGACGTGCTCGCGCGCAAGGGCGTCGTGAGTAGCGGCCATTTTTCCCCCGATCCTCTAAGGCTGCAGCGCTGCGGTGCACGTCGATCGGACAACGCCAATAAGCTTCCAACGGGCTCGGCTAGTCGAGTCCTGTTACGGTTTTATGTCAGTGGTACCCAAATAGGCCCGAATTCGCCCCAGGAAGCCTCAAATAGCCTGTAACACGGCGTCCGAGATCGCCGGTGGAGAATTCAATGATGATCGCGAACTATTGGGCTCGGCAAGACGTTGTACTGCCCAAAGCGTCGGTCGGAGGAGCCACAGACAACCTACGTCCAGACAAGGTTGCACGGTGCCGCTGTTTCGTTCGTCAGTCGAAGAGCCAACCATATTGAAGGAGCATCCCTAATGGTAAACATCTACCTCTTCATCGAGTTGCTCGGAGCTGCCAACACAACCACTGTCGTCGACACACTCAAGGCGCTCGAGCTGGCAAACTGCAAATTTGCAAACGTCGTGACGCTCTCCGACGAAAAGATCGTCGCGCAGCTGGACTGCGATAGCTATGCGGACGCGAGCAAGGCTGTCTTAGAAAAGATTGCGCCCATCGAGGGGATCGTTCAGACGAATTTGATGGCCGCAGTGCGTCCCGTTCGAAGGTAGGAGCAAGCCCAGTGTGAAAATGGCGGCCTGTGGTGCCGCCATCTCTACACGATCAAATTAATTTCCAGGGCGGCAAGGCCGGGCCGTCACGCGGCACCGCTCACGGTTCTCATACTGCCAGCATCCATAGCTTTTGCTGGAAGACCGCCACCACGTGTCCCACTTGGGACCGTAGATTGCCTTGGCTTTCTTTTTCCACGCAGTTCGCGCTTTTGCACGTGCGCCAGCCATCGTTTGGCTCCAGGGGCCCATTGCCGAAACCTTGGTAGACTTGCAGACGGCCGCTTCGGCAGGGCTGAAAACCACTGCCGACGTCAATAGTGCTGCTACGGCAGCGACACTTACTTTGCCCATCATGGCCGCAATCTCTCCTCTGAATGTTCGTTCTTGCCTTGTCGGATCCCACTGGCACTATTTTATTTTCCGGGACCAACAGGCGCGCGACAGTTGCAGCACTGTTTGTCCGGAATTGTGACGACGCGAACGTTCTGACGGCCGCAGATTGCCGCATTGATCCGGAGACCCGCCGAACACGTGGAGATAAAAAAATGCCGCCGGTCGGGACCGGCGGCATCATTGTCTAAGTCGGCAGTCGTGCCTAATTAGGCAAGCTCAATTTGGCCAGCCTGCTTGCCGCGCCCGCGGCGGTCGTCTTCAAGCACGAACGTAATCTTGTCGCCTTCATTGATGCCATTGATGCCAGCCTGCTCAAGTGCGCTCACATGAAGGAACACGTCCTTTGAGCCGTCCTCGGGCTGCACGAAGCCATAGCCCTTGGAGAAATTGAAGAATTTCACTGTGCCAGTAATACGATCCATAAGTCGTCAGTTCCAGTTGGCGTGACGTTTGAGCCAGCGCCGGATGGCACGCCACCATCCAGAGTCTCAGTGATTGGGAAAAGGCAAACGGCCGGTGGCGCGCTAATCTCATCCAAAAATTGAGGGCACGGTCCACCTCGGATCGCACCGGCAGGGCGTATATCGCGTCTCCTGGCAACAAAAGCAAGGCTCTCTAGGGGCGATAACACAATAATCTGAAGAGATCCCAGGGTTCTCGATAGCGTTCCTCCATGCCTGAAAACCCCGCCTGGCGCCCTAGTGCCGCCCATTCCGAAACAGATTCAGGCAGATCGCAGGTGCGCACGTGGTTTAACGATTCGGCCAGCTCTTCAGGGGTGAGGTCTGCCCAGTCACGCCTTGCGGCCTCCTCAAAGCGGTCCAGCCAATCGCCGCGATCCTCGCCATCAAGGCACGTGGGTTCATAGATGAGGAAGGCACCATCCTCTGAGAGCAGGTCGCGCACCGCACGCATGATCGAAAGCTTTTCAGGCGTCGGGAAGTGGTGGAGCGATAGGCTGACCCAAGCGATATCAACCGGCTTTGAGTTATCGCGCACGGCCTCGACAAAATCGGCCAACTCCAACTCGACCTCACACGGCAGCATTTCGAGATGCCGCTTGGCGTGGGCAATGGCGGGGGGCGCAAGATCAACACCGCGGTAATGCGCGATGTTCGTGCCGCGGAGAGCCGTAGCGATGGCGCTCGCATCACCACACGCCAAATCCATGAGGTTATAGGGTCGGCCGAACTCATTCGTCACGAACTGGCGCAGGTCTTCGCAGGCCTCGCGGTTGGAGAGGTAGTTGTGGTGGAGGTACTTCTGATAGACCTCCCACTGATTGCGGAAGATCTCTGCCGCCTTGCCGTGGTCGGAAGAACCCGGCTCGTGAGAGACATCGGCCATGCGTTGTTCCCAATCTGTTGCGATAGTCAGTGCTGCGCCAGCCTACAGGTTTCCCTACCGACTTTGCCAAGATCGTGCAAAGTATACGTTTGACCCGGAAGGCGCCTACGACACGGTTTGCCCGCATCTGGATAGCCGTATGGGGCACTATATCGGCGACTTAGGATTACATCGGATCCGATCGTCAAGATGTTGAGTCGGCAACGGTACGCATTAGGTTAAATTGGCGTTGCGGGCGAAGCGGTGAGACTGAGAAAGGCACGGCCATGACGAAGCAAATGAACATTCTCGCGTGGATCCTGGCAGCGATCATCGCGGCGCAGGCGTTTGCTGTGAGCGCCTACGCGCAAGAGTCCTCACCGCCTGCCGACGACGGTATGAACACGCCGTTGGATGATCCCAACCTGCCGGATCCGGGCGATCCTGATACGTTTACCTCTGACGAGGCACAGATCGACGGCGCATCGCCAATGGACCCTACAGACGAGTGATCCTGCCCATCCCGTCTGTTACTTGCGGATCCCCTCGACCTCGAGCGTCAAATCGACGTTCTTGGAAGCTGGGCCAAGATCAAAGTTGATATCGAAGTCCTTGAGCGGCAGCGATGTCGTTCCATGGAAGCCGTCTCTATAGCCGCCCCAAGGATCCTTTCCTCCGCCGACGCGGTTGGCATCAATCTCGATCTCTTTGGTGACGCCGTTCAAGGTTAGGTTGCCGACGATTATGGCCTTGTCGCCGTCCAATTTGACGGACGTGCTCTCGAACGTGGCCTTGGGATGCTTGGACACATTAAGGAAGTCCTTGCCTCGAAGGTGCTTGTCGCGCTCAGAATGGTTCGTGTTCACGCTTGCAGTGTCAATCTCAACCTTCACGCTGGAATTCTCAGGCGCTTCCTCATCGAACGTGAACGTGCCGTTGAAGTCGTCGAAGCGGCCCACAAGCCAACTGAACCCCAGATGCTTGATGCGAAAGTTGATGGACGCATGCGCTCGTTCAGTATCGATAACATAGTCGGCTGATAGTGCCGGGCTCGAGAGAACAATGGACCCGGCAATGAGTGCAGCCAAGAGACGTACAGACTTCATGTGATGTGCTCCGTTTGTGACGTGACTTCAGGCGCTAGGTGGGCCCGACCAAATGCGCTTCAACGCTTGCCCGTGGTCGATGAAGTGATGCTTAAGTGCGGCAAGGGTGTGAACACCAACGATTGCCATCGTCACATAAGAAAGAATCTCATGGACCAGCCCCGCCGGCGTTTCCAAACCTGGATCATGCACGAGAGCCGGTACGGAAAACCAATCAAAGACCTGAATCGGCCTGCCATCCGAGGTGGATATGAGGTAGCCGCTCACCATGAGTATGAACAGGAGGGGGTAGAAGCCCCAGTGCACGAAGCGCGATGCCGTTCGCTCGAAGGGGGTCAAATCGCTGTCGTCTGGCTTCGGGTTGACCAGCCGCCAGACGAAACGGAACACCAGCAAGAACAGCAAGAGCATGCCCACGCTACGGTGAATGTCTGGCGCCGTTTGGTAGTAGGGGCTGTAGTAGTTGAGCGCCACCATCCAAAGTCCGAGTACGAACATGCCGATGACGGCAACGGCCATGAGCCAATGCACGATGCGAGTGACAAGCCCGTAGCCCGATTTCGTGTCTCGGATGTCCATTGGGGTGACTGGCACCATGTCCCTGGGATGCGTATTGCCGAGAAAAGACTTAGAGCGCGTCGGCCGTGCGTCAACCCGTTCGAAAGAATTGTTCTCATCTCGGGACAAAGGCGGCGCAACATTGCAGTCTTGCGGCGATTTGTTTTCCCGACTGTTCCGTACGGAACAGTTGTAAGACCTTTCGTCATGGCAGAATGGCGTTCAACTTCCGTTCGCGCAGCTTTGTGTGTTAGACTTTCGGTCGAAGGGGAGCGTTAGCCCGGCCATGCGTCGCTGGGGGCCGCACAGAGCCGAGCGAAAGGGCGATTTCGAACGCCTGCAGAGGTTCAATGGTTATGCGGTTTTTGAGATCCTTCCTTTGTCTCTCCGCGCTGCTTTGGAGCGGAGGACACGCGCTCGCAGCACCCGGCGATTCAATCGGGTCCGCAGTATCAATCGTCAATGTCGTCATGGCACATTTCGCGGCCGACGAGCGTCAGCTCACGACCGGCGACGACGTGCGCCAAGAGGAGCTAATTGAGGTCGCGTCAGATGGGCGCGGTGAACTAAGGCTTCGTGACGAGACCAAGTTGGCCTTGGGACCAGGAGCGCGGCTGCTGCTGGACGAGTTTGTCTATAAGCCCGACGTTTCGGGTGGAGCAATCGTTCTCAAACTCGTCAAGGGCGCGTTCCGGTTCATCACCGGCGTGGCTGCAAAGCCTGCTTATGTTATTCGCACGCCAACTGCTTCGATTACCGTACGTGGCACGATTTTCGATATCTACGTTCAGGATAATGGCCTGACCTGGCTTCTGCTGATCGAAGGCGCCATCAACGTCTGCAATGAAGTTGGCAAATGCCGCTTGCATGATGAACCTGGCAAGTTGATCCAGGTTACGGCCGCGGGTGACCTAGGCGATCCCGTCAAGTGGACCAGCCTTCCGCAGAAACAAGACGTGAAGTTCGACTCCGCGTTCCCTTTCATCGTCAAGGCACCGTCCCTCGACCCGTCGCCGGTCTTCACCCGCGATGACATCGTAGGCGACGAACAGGAAGCCAAGATCGACGATAGCGATGAGGGAGAGCGCGCGACCAAACCAAAGAGAAAGAAGAAGGCCACGGTCAAGCCCACGAAGCGGAAGAAGAAGGCCAAAGTCAAACGCAAGTCGAGGAAGAAGAAGGCCTCGAAAAAGCGGAGAAGGCGCACGAAAAAGGCGAGTTCTAACGACGCCAAGCGGCTCTTACAGGGCCTCGCCATCGGAATAACCGTCGGCAAGTCCTTCGGTGGCGGCAAGAAAAGGCGTTCCCCACCACGGCGCGAAAGGGGCGGTTACCGGTAGAAGTAGCCAGCCAGCAGTTCGCTCGGCAAGCATATGCGGAAGCGAGCGCATGGCGCTCAAGATGTCTCCTGCAGGAGTGCCTCCAAACGGTCATAGAGGGGCGCAAGCTGCCTCCAATCTTGCCGGCGACAAAGTTGAAGCTGCGCAAGCGACCCACTTTTCTCGCCAGCGCTCATGGTCTGCATGAACTGATCATGCGCTCGTGACAGTGCGCGAAAGCGTTCGGACACAGCGACCTTATCATCGCCCACCAGAACGAAGATGCGCTCCGGCTGCACCTTGCCACGCACGGCCACTGAGCCGATTTCAAGAAAGGCAAGGTCCTTTGCCGCTTCGGCCGTCCGCTCGCCCGCAATGATCGGCACCCCGTATGTCTTGGTGGCTTCCTCCAGCCGGGCTGCAATGTTTACAGGATCGCCGATGATCGAATAGTCGAAGCGCTGCGGGGAGCCCATATTGCCGACGCAGCAACGGCCCGTATTGAGCCCGATTCCAATGCGCACAGGTGTCGGCGCCTCCCCGTCCATCTTGGCATTAACCGCCTGGCGTTCATTAATCTGCTCCACCGCCTCAATCATTTTGAGCGCTGCTCGCGCTGCGTCCCGTGCGTGCGCCTCGTCGGCCAGTGGGGCGTTCCAAAAGGCCATAACCGCATCGCCCATGAACTTGTCGATGGTTCCCCGCTCGTTCAGGATGATCTCAGACAGTGGCGTGAAAAGCGCATTGAGGAAGCTCACAAGGTCTTCTGCGTTCATTCCTTCGGAGATCTTAGTAAAGCCGCGCACGTCGGCAAACAGCACCGAGACGTCCCGCATTTCGCCGCCTAGTTTTAGCCGCGCGTGGTTCTTCGCAAGCTCTTCGACAAGCGGAGGCGCCACGTAACGGCTGAACGCGGTACGGACCTGATGCCGCTCCACCTCACTTCGGATGTAGCTGTGTAGCGATGTGGCCAGATAAACGAGCAGGATCGCGATCGCCGGATAAACAGGATCGAACAGGAAGCCGGGCCCCGTGTAAGCACCCCAAGAGGCAGCCGTGACGGCGGCGATTGCAAATGCACCGACGATCGCCGCGGCAACTGCGCCGACATGTTGAATGAGCCACGCCACGAAAAGACCAGCTATCACTAGAAAGACGAGCTCGGCACCGGTTGCGTAGGCTGGCCGTACGAGATGCTCGCCTGAAAGCATCTGCTCAAGCGCTTGGGCGTGGATCTCGACGCCGGGCACCGATAGCGCAAGTGGCGTCGCCCTCAAATCCAGAAGTCCCACCGCGCTCGTACCGATCAGGATGTCGCGGCCTGCTACGCCATCCACGTCGAATGTGCCATCGAGAATCCGGCTTGCTGAAATGTAACGGCGTGAATCCGGTTCCGTGAAACGCAACCAAAGTTCACCGTTTGCGTCGGTCGGTAAGGTGGTTCGCCCAACGCGAATACTTTCCACGCCGGTGCGCTGCCCGAAAGCGGGGATGCCGCTGCCGCCCGAGGAGCGCACGAAGATGGTGGTTTCTCCAAGAGCCAAACGCAAAGCTTCCATCGGCAAGGACGGATAGAGGACATCACCGACAGTGACCAATAGAGGTGCGCGGCGAATAATCTGGTCGCGCACCGGAATCCAATTCACTGCGCCCAAACCTGGTGCGCGCGCGACAAGGGCCGGCAAAGTACTGATCGCGCCCTCGTAATGAGGTACGAAGCTGCGCGGATCGTCACCGGCGAACGCGAAGCGGGCACGTGGCTTCTCAGGCAGTCCGCTGGCGCGATTCTCCCCTGAAAACCCCAACACGACCGGAGCTTTCGATATGGCACTCGCGAGTTGTGAGTCATTTGAGGGAAGTGAGGACACAGCCTCTGCCAGTGCTTCCAGCCCCGGTGCCCCCTCAAGCTGTTTTGCGAACTCACCAGGCGAGAGGCGGTCCGGCTCGGCCAAAATCATATCGATCGCGATCGTGCGGGCACCGGCCTCTTTCAGGCGATCGATGATCTCCGCGAGCCGCGTTCTCGGCCACGGCCATTGCCCGACCTTGGCCAGAGACGCCTCATCGACATCAACAATGCGCACTGGCACAGCAGGATCGAGTTTCCGGGGTGAAAGCGCGAGATAGGAATCGAAAACAGACAGCCGAAGCCGGGCAACAGGTGCGGGATCGGCTAGGCGCAGACCAATCGCAAGCGCGATGATCGTAAGCGTGAGCAATAAGGGGATCGGAGGAACGCGCACGTTTCTGCCATCTCGCCCATTGAGGAGCCGACCGTACGCCGGCTCAAGAAAGCGCACATCATAGCCCCGGGCCGTTAACTGTTTCCAGCTCGCCGTGGCTTTGCTGGACTAGGCTACCGCTTGGCTCGCCCAATCGGCACAACGCCCGGCAAGCTGCTCCCACCCGAGCTCAACGAGCAGGAAGTGTCCATGTCCTGGAGCCGCCTCAAAGCTGGCTCGCGCCCCGTATACATCCGAGATGCGTCGTCCCGTCTGCGCCGAGATCACCTTATCATTGGACCCTGAGATTACGAGGACAGGACAGGTGACGGCCGTATGGTCGACGGCCGTTGCCCGCGTGTCGTCAAACATCCAAAAGAAGGTCTCAAAAATTGCGCGCCCGGACTCCGGCCCGAACCTGTCGAAAATAGCGCACTGTTCTTGCGGCGGGACGTTCGCCAGAGAGTCGTTTGCTGCAACCTCGAAAACTGGATGCAGAGCTTCGTTCCAGAAAGGGCCGACAGACATCAGGCCACGCGCCACCGCGCGATCGGCGTCCGTGCAGGGGGAAATGCCCCACGGCGGACACGGAGCCAGCAAGATGAGCGCACGCGCCAATCCTTTGGCGGCCAGCTTTTGCGCAATGATCCCGCCCATGGAATGACCGAGAAGGACTGGCTTCTCGCCGAGGGCGTCAATAGCGGCGACCATGTCGCTCGTGTAATCCTCGATGCCGGTGTGCACCAGGCCCGGATCAGGTTGGGCGACAGGGCCGCTGCCATGGAATCGCAGGTTGGGCCTGTGACAGGACCAGCCGCGCTCCTCGAACGTGTCTGCAAAATTCTCGAAGCACCAGCCCCCGGCAAATGCTCCGTGAATCATGACGATGGTCTTGTTCATGTGCGCCCACGTTGCCTTTGATCGCACTTGCGGCTGTCGCCCGTGCGTGCGCGGCTCATTCTAGCATCCCAATGCGGCTCAGATACCGAGCTTCTTTTTCAGGATCTCGTTGACGGCCTTAGGATTAGCCTTGCCGCCTGACGCCTTCATGACTTGGCCCACGAACCAACCGACCAAGTTCGGCTTGGCTATGGCCTGTTCAACCTTGTCGGGGTTGGCCGCCATGATCTCGTCGACCGTCTTCTCGATGGCACCGGTGTCGGTGACCTGCTTCATGCCGCGCTTCTCGACGATCTCGACGGGATCGCCACCCTCCGACCAGACGATTTCAAACAGGTCCTTGGCAATCTTGCCCGAGATGGTGCCATCCGAAATCATGCAGATGATCGCTGTGTTGGCCTCTGGAGGAATTTTGCTCGTCTCCAGTGTCAGCCCATCCTTGTTGAGGCGCCCGAGAAATTCGTTGATTACCCAGTTGGCGATTGCCTTAGGCTCTGCTTTGCCCGCTGCGCGCGCGACCTGATCTTCAAAATAGTCTGCACGCTCCTTCTCTGCGATCAAAACTTCTGCATCGTAGTCGGATAGCCCAAAGTCGCGCATGAACCGGTGCTTCTTCTCGTCGGGAAGCTCGGGCAATTCGTTCTTAAGGTGCTCGACAAACTCCATGCTCAGCTCGAGCGGGAGGAGATCGGGATCTGGAAAATAGCGATAGTCGTGTGCCTCCTCCTTAGAGCGCATAGAGCGGGTTTCGCCTTTGGTGGGATCAAAGAGGCGCGTTTGCTGATCGATCGTGCCGCCGTCCTCGATAACGTCGATCTGGCGGCGCGCCTCGGTCTCGATGGCCTGCCCGATGAAGCGGATCGAGTTCACATTCTTGATCTCGCAGCGGGTGCCGAGCTTGTCGCCGGGCCGGCGAACGGAGACGTTGACGTCAGCGCGCAGGTTGCCCTTGTCCATGTCGGCATCTGAGGTGCCGAGATAGCGCAGGATGGTGCGCAATTTCGAAACGTAGGCCTGTGCCTGCTTGGCGGAGCGCATATCGGGCTTTGAGACGATCTCCATCAACGCGACGCCTGACCGATTGAGATCGACGTAGGAGTATTCGGGATGCTGATCGTGGATGGACTTGCCCGCGTCCTGCTCCAGATGCAGGCGCTCGATCCCGACTTTCATCGTCTCGCCGTCGCAATCGATCTCAACCTCGCCTTCGCAGACAATCGGCTGTGTGTACTGGCTGATCTGTTAGCCCTGCGGGTGGTCGGGGTAGAAGTAGTTTTTGCGGTCGAAGACACTCCTCAAGTTGATCGCCGCCTTGAGGCCGAGGCCGGTGCGCACAGCCTGCGCAATGCATTCGGCGTTTATTACAGGCAGCATGCCAGGCATGGCCGCATCAACCAGCGACACGTGGCTGTTAGGGTCCCCGCCAAACGCGGTGGACGAGCCGGAGAACAACTTTGACTGCGAGGCCACCTGCGCGTGAACCTCCAGGCCGACAATGACTTCCCAGTCCCCCGTCCCGCCTTCAATGAGATAGCTCGCCTTGGCGGCCTTGACCTTGTCCTGCATGAATCTGCTCCTTAACGCCCCCTCGTATCGCACGGCGCCAGGCGCTGCAATCCCGTCGACGGCTGCGCCAGATTTGAATGAGTCTTGCAGCGTCAATGACGCCAAGTTGCGGCCATCATTCGGCGGTTGCATCTCGGGCAGCAGGGAAGATCTGCTTCATAGCGACGAATACGATGAGGTTGGCAAAGACACCGACGACGAGGCCTTCAATCTGGCCGGGCTTGTCCAAGACCTCATTCCAAAAGAGGGCGGTGGCCGCTCCAGCAAGGACGCCGCCCACGAATGCGGTAAGTCCGGCGCGATAGCCAAGCACCGTTGCCACGAGAGGCACAATCACGACCGGTGCCCAATACGTGTAGGCGTAGATTAGGATGTCGATGATGCTGTCGATGGTCAGCGCAAAGACGACGGAGAGAAAACCGATTGTGAATGTCGCCACCTCAGCGAGACGCAAACACGCCCGCTCAGAGAGTTCCTTGGGGCTTAGTGGCTTGACGAGATCGTTCACGAACGCGATTGCCGCCGAGTTGAGAAACGAGTCCGCAGAAGACATAACGATCGACATAACAGCGGCGATGACCAAGCCCTTGAGTACGGGCGGCAGCGCCACCTCGACCACATGCGGTAGCGCCAAGTTCGAATTCATCGTGGGGTCCATGGTGAGCGCAACAAGCCCAATCAACCCGGTCACGGCGAAAAATGGAATGGAGAACAACCCGGCATAGAGCGTGCCCCGGGCGGCAGCGGCCGCATTGTGCCCGATGAGCAGTCGCTGAACGTAGGGCGGCACGAGCGTTTCACCGAAGAGGAAAACGAGAATCAACGCCACGAACGAAAGCCAGGTGTAGTTGCTCCCAGGAATTTCGAAGTGATCGGCGGGGACTGCCTGAACAATCGCGTCGACGCCGCCGACGTAGTTGATGCCGAAGATCAACGTCAGCGGGATCCCGATCGCTAGGATCCCAAACTGAAATAGATCGGTAACGACAACGGCCCGCATGCCGCCCAGCGTCGTATAAGCGATCACGATGCCGCAGCCGATCGCGATCCCCCATAACCGATCGATGTCGAAGAACTCATTGAAAATGTAGCCAATTGCGCCGACCTGCGCCCCAACGATTCCCGCGCACAGAAAAACGGCGAAGAACCCCGTCACGACCCGGCCGGTTTTCCCATAGGCGGTCGCCATAATATCGCCGACTGAGATGGCCTTGGGAAACTGGTCGAAGCGCGGTGCGAGGATGGTGGCGACAAGGAGCTCCTTAATGCTGAAGCCCCAAAGCCCGACGATGCTGACGATGCCAAATAGAAATACTTTTTCAGCAAGGCCCATGGAGTAACCGCCGCCGATGAATGATGCGGACATCGTTGCAAAGATGACAAGCGACCCATAGGAGCGGTTGACGACCGCGTAGTTCTCAAGGGTTTTGAGCTTGCGCCCCGCAAACAGACCAACGCCCAGGACAAACGCGAGATAAACGGCGACGACGATCGCGTCGATTACGTTCTGTACCCCGTGGCTAGCAGCGTCCATTGGACATCTCCCCCGTCTATCGGAGGCTCAATACGCCGGGTGCGGCGTGGGGGCAAGCGATACCGTCGTGAGATTAAGTGGTACTAAGTGCAGGGAGAATGAAATTGGCGTGTCTCGAAGTCAGCCATAAGTCCTTGCCAACCAACCTGAAGACTGGCCCTGCCACCGACTGTCGTCCCAGCATTGTGCCCATCGTGCAACCATCCGCTGAGCTCAATCCGTGAAGATGACGGCAATCGCGCGAAAGCCTGTCTTCGTCAGAACATCGCCATCGACGGACGAACTCAATTCACCGTCCGCCGGCACTGGCAGGTGGCTCGGCTCAGAGAGGTCAGCGACTTGAACGCGTTTGCCGATGTCGGCGAGTGCACTATCAAGCTCGGGGGGCTCGACCGGGTGCGTTGTCCCATCGCGCGTATACCCCCGCCGTTTTTGACCGCGCTGAGACTTCCAGAAGCGCGGCACCTCTCCCCACCGCATTTCTTCCGGCAAGTCACCGTCTCGTCCAGTGACCCGGTTGAGCACAGCCAGGGCGTTCTCTTGGCGCATGCGAATGCAGCCATGCGAATCCGCTCGACCGAGGCGCCGATAACGAGAGCGCGTGGTGCCATGAAAGGCGACGCCCGAGCGCCGCCCACTCGAATAGTGAAGATCGATGTACATGGCGTGGACCATACCGGGGGCAGACCAGCCGCGCCCATAGCGCCACTTGCGCTCATCGAGCGCAAAGACCCCGGTTGGCGTGGGGCCGGAGAAGCGGTCTCCGCGATAGTAGCGGCCTGTCGAGACCGGCCAGCTATAGGGCGGGACCTCGCCGTCGGCGAGTTTTTGCTTACGCCAATGGTGCTTGTCCCAAAGAGCGAGGCGCCAGTCCCCGCCAATCTTGTCACGCTGAAGAAGCCACATGCGCTGACGGTTTTGACCGCGCGTGGCAGCGTTCACGTAGAGTGCGATTGTGTAGCGCGGATCAATCTCGCTTGGCGCCTTGTAGCGCTCATTGCTGCCCTTGAGGCTCTCCAGGTAAGCGAGCGGATCTTCTGCGCGCGCACTCGTCGCCGCGCCAGCAACCACCAGAGCCAATGCGCAAACTGCCGTTCTTGACCAGCGCCGCTGCATCGCTTTCCCGTAACTCCTTACGCAACACATGCTTTTTGTGCGAGCAATTGCCATCGTGCGCAACAGCTTGCGACCATTCCCTGAGCGAGCGTTGCCTGATCGCCTCAGTTGCCGCGTGCACGTAAACGGCGCTTTAGCACCGAATGCACACCACATGGACGCCCAGGCTGACGTCTCAGAAGGCTAGGCCGTTTGCATTAACGGGGCGTTTTCTGGAGCAAGAATCGGGAGCGAATTCACCGGCGCAAAGCATAGCCGATGGCTGCCCAAACGAAGCCAAACACGCATTGAAGCAACACGATCCCTGCTTCGCCGCCCAGCGCGTGGACAGGCATCAGGCCGATCGACGAGATGATCCAATACGGAATGAACCCCGCCAGTGACGCGGCCAGGGCAGCGACCACCAGCTTTTGCCACTGATCTGCGCGCCGCCCCATGAGGAACGCGACGACAATCACGACGGGATTGAGGAGCGCAATAAGAACGAGTGTGAGGGGATCGAATGCGGTGATCTCCACCGTTATTTGCCCCCGCCGTTGTCTTCAAGTTCACGGCGCAGCTTCTCTTCTTCGTACTGGACGAACCAGCCGATCATCTGCCGCCACATCGCTTCTGCCAGCTGTGGTGGCAGCCCTTTTTCTTCCGCGCGCGCCCTGACCCGATCGATCACCTGTTGGATGCGCCACGGCACCAACGCGTCACCCGGATTGGTCTTGAGCTGCCAGGCCCGGTCCACGAAGGCAAAGCGCTCAGAAATGAGGTCAACGAGTGCTTCGTCGATCCGATCGATCTCAGTGCGTACGTCCGTCATATCGTTACAATCGTGCGCAGAACGCGGGCTCATTTCCTCTTACCTCCCGGTTTTTTCTTGGGAGCGGATTTCTTCGAGGCTTCGGGCGCGGGTGACTCGCCACCAGCTTCCCACCAGCGATCTGGCACGACAAAGCGTCCGGCCGCGTCCTCGATAGCTTGGGCAGCGCGAAACAGCGTCGCCTCGTCAAATGGCTTACCGATAAGCTGCAAGCCTAGGGGCGTGCCCTCACTCGACAAGCCCGCAGGTACGGAGATCCCGGGTAGACCAGCCATATTGACCGTCACCGTGAAAATATCTTCCAAATACATCGCGATCGGATCGCCGAGCTTTTCACCGAGCGCAAAGGCTGGAGTTGGCGTCGTTGGCGTCAATACCGCATCAACCGTATTCCAAGCGTCGTCGAAGTCGCGCTTAATGAGTGTCCGCACCTTCTGTGCCTTGAGATAGTAGGCATCATAGTAGCCTGCTGAAAGCACATAGGTGCCAATAAGAACGCGCCGACGCACCTCTCTGCCGAACCCGGCCGCGCGCGTGTTCTCATAGGTCTCGATCACGTCCTTGCCCGGCACGCGCAGACCGTAGCGCACACCATCGTAACGTGCGAGATTGGATGAAGCTTCGGCCGGCGCGACGATGTAGTAGGCCGGCAATGCGTACTTGGTGTGCGGCAGACTGATCTCACGAATCGTGGCTCCCGCCGCTTTCAACCAGGCAATGCCCTCCTGCCAAAGCTTCTCGATCTCAGGAGACATGCCCTCGACGCGGTATTCCTTGGGCACACCAATGCGCAGACCTTTGATACCCTCGCCAAGGGCACCCTCGTAATCGGGAACGGGCGCGTCCACCGACGTGGTGTCCTTGGGATCGTGACTGGCCATGGCGCCGAGCATGATGGCGGCGTCACGCACGGTCTTTGCGAGCGGACCCGCCTGATCGAGAGACGACGCAAATGCGACGATCCCCCATCGCGAGCATCGCCCATAGGTCGGCTTCAGACCGACGGTGCCCGTGAGGGCCGCCGGCTGGCGGATCGATCCGCCTGTGTCTGTGGCGGTGGCGGCCAAGCACAAGCCTGCAGCAACGGCAGCGGATGAGCCTCCCGACGACCCGCCGGGCACGAGCTTATCTGTGGTGCGTTTGCCGTCTTGACCGAGTCGACGCCAGGGCGAGACAACGGGACCGAAGGCGCTCGTCTCATTCGATGAGCCCATCGCGAATTCATCGCAGTTGAGCTTTCCGAGCATTACCGCGCCGGCGTTCCACAAGTTGGTGCCGATCGTCGACTCGTAGGCGGGCTTAAAATCATCGAGGATTTTGGAGCAGGCTGTCGTGCGGACATCTTGCGTGCAAAACAGGTCCTTATTGCCCAGCGGCAGCCCTTCGAGCGGGCGGGCATCGCCGGATTTCAGGCGCTTGTCACTTTCCTTTGCCTGCGCCAGCGCCAGTTCGGGTGTTGGCAGCACATACGCGTTCAGTTCCGAATTGCCTGCCTTGATAGCATCGAGGAATGCCTGCGTGAGCTCTGTCGCAGAGAACTTTTTTTTGCGCAGTCCGTCACGCGCCTCTGCAATCGTGAGTTTGTTGAGGTCCGACACGTGTTCTTACTCCACCACTTTGGGAACGACGAAGTAGTGGTCCTCGACCATTGGAGCATTCTTGATGATGTCGTCGGCAATGTCGCCGTCGGTGACGACGTCCTCGCGCTTCTTCAGGTCGATCGGCACCACGCGCGTCATCGGCTCGACGGCGGACGTATCAACCTCATTGAGTTGCTCGACCCATTCGAGGATGCCTGAGAGCTCTTTCTCAAGTCCCTTCGCTTCTGCGTCGGTGATTTTGATGCGTGCCAAGCGCGCGATACGCCGGACGGTCGCCTCGTCGACCTGCATGATCCCTCGCCAGTCTGCTGGATTGAAAGGGGTGATCTCAATTGCCCGCTCTCTTAGCCCCGCCGTAAGTCTTGCGCAACTTGTGGTCCGTGCCTCAAGGACTGATCTTCGCTGGAGTGCCACGCCACCGGGATAGGAATGGCCCCAGAATATCGGAGGCATCATCGGTCCACGGGGAAAGGTCGCGGTTCCTGAAGTCCTTTGCGCCGGGCAGCGCACGGAAGCGATCAAGCGCAAAGATGTCCTTGGCAAACACGGCGATCGAAGAGCTGAGCTGCGCGTACGTTCCCCCCGCTGCGGGATCTTCGATGATGAGCCCTTTGAGCTCCGGCACGAGCGGAAGCGTCGCGTTCAAGACCGAGTCGAGGTCGAGATAGCGGTTGGATATGTGCAAGACCAGAATTCCATCAACGGTGAGCTTGCGAGCATAAAGCTTCAAGGCCTCCGCCGTCATGAGGTGCACAGGAATAGCATCGGACGAGAATGCATCGATGATGATGAGGTCGAAGCTGTCGTCAGGCGCTTTTGCCATCGTGATACGCGCATCGCCCACGACGATATTGCTGTCGGGCTGACAATTCTCCATGAACGTGAAGTGGTTTGACCTCGTCGCGATATCGACGACGACCGGATCGATCTCGTAGAATTTCCAGCGCTCACCTTTGGAGGCGTAGCAAGCAAGCGAACCGGCTCCCAGCCCGACGACCGCGAAGCTTCCTTCGTCTTCTTTCGCAGCCAGCGCCTCCTGCACGATACCAATGGACTTCGCCATTGGGCTGCCGGGGTAATAGTAGGTGCCCGGAGTCGTATCGGCGATACTATTCCCAAATTTGTCCCGGATTCGCTGCGAGCCATGCAAGGTCGTGCCATGCTGCAGGACATTGTATTGCCCATCTGCGCCCTGCGTCACGCGATAGACACCAAAGTAGCTGCGTTGGGCTGTGGCGCGCTTGACCGCGGATGGCAACATGACGACGGTCGAAAACATCAACAGCGCCATGACGAGTTGGCGTGCGGGGTAAACCCAAAATGCAAGCATGAGGACCGCAAAGAGTAGTGCAAGTGCCGGCGTGAAGCCCCATTTTCCGAACTTCAAGCCTAGGTCCTGAGCCCAGCCTGCGCCCTCGGCCACCAGAAGAAGACCGATTGCGAAGATGCCGAACAGCCACGCCAAAGATGGGTAGTCCCAATCGCGGCGGGCAAATACGCCGGGCCGGCACGCCATCGTAAGTGCGATGAGAAGTGGATATTCAAACACCTCCGAGAAGAGCTTTGGAGCTATGAGAGCGGCGAAGAGGCCGCCGAGAACGCCCCCGAGCGACATCAGCAAGTAGAACTCGGTCAATTGGCTGGCGCGTGGGCGCGCATTGTAGAGTGTGCGATGGGCCACGAGCGCGGCGATGACGAACACTGCCACGCCTGCGCCACTCGTCAGCGTCCACTTGTCGTGCCGTGTCTGTGCCAGTTCCAGGAGCGCGAACGCGACCGCAACAACATGCGCGCCCAACAAGATCGGCATGGGAACGATCAGCCGATCGCGAAATGCGAGCACGAACGTCAACAGGTAAAGTGCGAGCGGGATGACCCAGAGAAGCGGCGCGGACGCAATGTCAGTTGCGATGTGCGTGGTGAATGCCGTCAACAGAGCGGCGGGCACCATCGCACATCCGACCCAAGACAAGCGATCGCGCACTGTTGGCGCTTCAAGTTCCGATCCCGCGACAGGCTGGCGGAGCTTGGTGTCGCCAGTTCTCTCTTGGCGCGCAAACAAGAAACACAAGCCCAGCGCCACAACGAGGCCGGCGAACGAGAATGCCCAGTATTGGCTTAGTGCCGTCAGCCCGAACGCAGGTTCAAGCACAAACGGGAAACTGAGCAACGCTATCAGGCTGCCAAGATTGGAAGCCGCGTAAAGAAAATATGGATCGCGTGCGTGCGGGTGCCCGGTTCTGGTGAACCAGGCTTGTAGGAGCGGCGCGTTGGCGGCAACGGCCAGGAAGGGTAGACCAACTGCGACTGTGAACAGCCCGAGCTGCCACAAGTATGGTTCACCAACTGGCGGTTCCGACCAGCCATCCGGCAGGCCAATGGGCAAGACCAGCAAAACCAGCATGGCGACGCCAAGATGCACGAACCCTGTCGAAGGCGCCGGCACAAAGCGCATGAGAAGATAGGCGTAGCAATATCCGGCAAGGAGTGCTGCCTGGAAAAAACATAAGGCGACGGCCCATACTGACGGCGAGCCGCCCAGCACTGGCAATACCATTTTGGCAAACAGCGGCTGCACCGCGAACAAGAGGAACGCTGAAAGGAACGTCGTGGCAGCGAAGATCGCCAACACTGCGGCGCCCCGCGCAAACGACATCGGCGTGGCTGCGGGCAGCCTCGTATTCGCCAGTAATGTCCGATCCTGCACGGGTCCGTCCCATTCTCACCCCGGCCTATTGGCCAGGGCTCCAACGTTCCAAGCCGTGCAGGCAACGAAATGGCGGCCGGCTCGGTTCGGTTCGGTTGGTTTTCGCCGCCGCAGAGTATAAAGAACGCGACCATGTCAACAACATGCCGAGACGGATATGGCCGAACCCACTGAGAAATCGGCCGACACGGGTGTACGCGGTGAAACCCTGGACAGCATCGAGGCATTTGCGATCCTCCTGACGCCAGGAGCACCCCTCATCGGCATCGATGCCGGCACGAAGACGTACGGGCTGGCACTTTCTGATGTGACCCGGACCGTCGCGTCACCATTGACAGTACTGCGGCGCAAGAAGTTTAAGGAGGATGCTGCGGAGATCTTACGCATCGCAGGCGAACACAAGATTGGTGGTTTCGTGCTCGGTCTGCCAACCAATCTCGATGGAACGGCCGGTCCACGTGTGCAGGCGACGCGCGCATTTGCGCGCAACCTGAACGCACTTACACCTCTACCGATACTGTTGTGGGATGAGCGGCTATCCACAGTGGCTGCCGAGCGCACCCTTTTGGAGGCCGACACAAGCCGCAAACGCCGCGCAGAAGTGATCGACAAGGTCGCCGCAGCGATCATTCTACAGGGCGCGCTTGATAGACTACGCGTGATCCGTGACTCCGCGGCCCCGTGACCATCTTACTCATTCCGCGATCCGAGACTTGGTCATGAACGATTGGGCGAGGCGCGTTCTATGATGGCTTTCGTTGCGGACTTCTCTAGCCCTTGCCCATAGGTTTGCCGCGGGGATCCGCTCAGCCGCGTCGCCGCAAATGCATCGGCGACGTCAGACGGCGCGTGCGCTTTCAGGATCGTCGCCGCAGCCAAAGTCGCGAGCGCTTCGATCAGTGCGCGTGCGCGCGGATCAAGCAGCTTCGGCTCGTGCAACCAGTTTTGAATGCGCTCATGAGCGGCTCTCAAATGGTCGTCGTCGCCGGCGGCCTGTCCCATATCCTCCATGACGGCTTCTGCTGCTTCGGGTTCCCGCTGGAGGACCCGCAACACGTCAAGCGCCATGACATTCCCTGAACCTTCCCAGATGGAGTTCACAGGAACCTCGCGATAGATGCGGGCCAGCGGGGCATCTTCGACGTAGCCGTTGCCACCCAAACACTCCATCGCCTCGGCTACGATCGCCGGGGCAATCTTGCAGACCCAATATTTGGTGATCGGTGTCATCAAACGGCGCCAAGCAGCGGCCTTCGGATCGCCGGCATGATCAAATGAACGCGCCAAGCGGAATGACAGGGCGGTCGCCGCCTCAACGTCGAGTGCCAGATCGGCAAGGACTTGCTCCATCAGCGGCTGATCGATCAGTTTTTTCTCGAAGACCGTACGATGCTCCGCATGATGGATGGCATGCGCGAGGGCAAGGCGCATCAAACCTGCAGAAGCGACGGCACAATCGAGCCGCGTGTGGGTCACCATTTCGATGATGTTTGCGACGCCACGGCCTTCCTCGCCAATCGCGCGCGCATAGGCGCCATGGAACTCAACCTCCGAAGAGGCGTTCGAGCGGTTGCCGAGCTTGTTCTTGAGACGCTGGAAGTGCAGAGCGTTAACGCTGCCGTCCAGGCCGAAACGGGGCATGAGAAAGCAGGTCAGGCCGCCAGGCGCCTGGGCCAGAACGAGAAAGGCATCCGACATTGGCGCTGAGAGGAACCACTTATGTCCGGTGATGAGGTACTCTCCACCTGGCCCGCCAGCCCCAATCGGCTCAGCCTTGGTGGTATTGGCGCGCACGTCCGTGCCGCCCTGCTTTTCCGTCATCCCCATACCGAGAGTGACCGAAGATTTTTGAACAGCCGGCACGAAGCTCGCGTCGTAGCGACGCGAAAGGATTTTGGGTAGCCACTCTTTGGCAATTTCGGGTTGCAGCAGCAGCACCGGAACCGCGGCATTGGTCATGGTGATTGGGCAGCAGTGCCCCGCCTCCATTTGGGCGGCCATGTAAAAAGCCCCTGCGCGCGCAACGTTAGCGCCCTTGCGAGGCTCTTCTCCGCGTGCGGCCCGATGCTGCCAGACGGAACTGTGCAGACCTTGCGCAAAGCTCGACTCCATGCAGGCGTGATAGGCGGGGTGGTAGGTGACGGTGTCGCGGCGGCGACCCTGATGATCGTGGGTCTCAAGTCGGGGAAGGTGCTCGTTTGCCAGCCGGCCGCGCTCAAAGGCTTCGGCACAGCCCATGGCCAAGCCAAACTCGGAGAGCGATTTGGCGGCATACCCGCCACCTTCGCGCATGACAGCCTCTTGTAGCGCCACATCCGATGTGAACAGGTTCACATCCTCGAACGGAGGCGGCTGATTGAAGACTTCATGTGTTGTGGAGCCTTTAGCCATTGCGCCTTTTACCCTTTTTCCGAGCCGGGTTCGCCACATCGCAGTGACCTTCCCCAAAGAAACCTCCGCAAGAATGACTGTGCCTGCTTGCGGTGGAGCCAGACTCCCCGTATAGACCCGGCTTTAATGACCAGCGCTGCCGCCAGAGTCGAGGCACTACATTTTCCTCATCGCCACCTCCTCACAACTGAGGGGCTTGGCGCGTCAGAGATCAATTTTCTTCTCGACCTCGCCGACAAAGCCGCACAGTCCAATCGTCAGCCCCAAATGAAGAGTGACCTCCTGCGCGGGCGGACGCTCATCAACCTATTCTTTGAGGCCTCGACCCGGACCCAAGCTTCATTCGAACTCGCCGCAAAGCGGCTGGGTGCGGACGTGATGAACATGAACGTCCCCACCTCCTCGGTGCAGAAGGGCGAGACGCTGCTCGATACGGCCATGACGCTTAACGCCATGCGCCCCGATATCATCATCGTTCGCCATCGCGCGGCCGGCGCCGTCGAGCTTCTTGCGCAAAAGATCGATTGCTCAGTTGTCAACGCAGGCGACGGGGCGCATCAACATCCAACGCAGGCCTTGCTAGATGCCCTGACCATTCGCAGTGCAAAGGGCCGCGTATCGGGACTATGTGTGGCAATCTGCGGCGACATTCTCCACAGCCGCGTCGCTCGCTCCAATATCGATGTCTTGAATGCACTGGGTGCACGCGTACGCATTGTTGCACCTTCGACCCTCCTGCCAGCCGCCGCCGGCCGTCTTGGTGCCGAGGTCTTCACCGATATGTGGAAGGGACTTGAGGATGCCGATGTCGTGATGATGCTACGCCTCCAGCGTGAACGTATGGAGAGCTCTTACATTCCTTCGACGCGCGAGTTCTTCCACTTCTTCGGCCTCGATCAGGAGAAGCTCGCAATCGCCAAGCCCGACGCCCTGATCATGCATCCCGGCCCGATGAACCGTGGTGTGGAGATTGCATCGACGGTGGCCGACCATTCGCGCAGCGTCATTCACGATCAAGTTGAAATGGGCGTCGCAGTTCGCATGGCGGTGCTTGAAGCCCTCGCCCGTAACCTACCCAAACAATGAGCGCCAACACCATGCGCGCAGCAAAGTCCACCAGCGCCTCCAAGACACAAAATGCTGTGGCGTTCATCAATGCGCGTCTCATCGATCCTTCCTCTAACCGCGACGAGCCGGGCGGTTTGGTGATCAAGGACGGTTTGATTGCCGACATTGGAGGCCATCTACGGCGCAATGCGCCGGAAGGCTGCGAGGTCGTCGACTGCAAGGCTCATGTGCTGGCACCCGGCTTGATCGACGCGCAGGTCTTCACGGGCGACCCAGGCTACGAGCATCGCGAGACATTGAAGACAGCCAGCCATGCCGCCGCCGCGGGCGGCGTCACCACAATGGTCGTGATGCCCGAGACCAACCCCGTCATCGATCAGGTCGCGCTCGTTGACTACATCCAACGCCGCGCGCGCGACAACGCAATCGTTCGTGTCCACACCATGGCGGCGATGACAAAAGGGCTTAAGGGCGAAGAAATGACGGAGATCGGCCTGCTGAAGCGGGCTGGAGCCATCGCGTTCTCAAATGGCAAGTCGAGCGTGGCCTCCGCCCGCGTCATGCGCAATGTCCTCCTTTATGGCAAAGACTTCGACGCGCTCGTCGTGCACCACACCGAAGACCCCAGTCTTTCCCAGAATGCGAGCATGAACTCAGGGGAGATCGCAACTCGCCTTGGACTGCCTGGTGTGCATAAGGCCGCCGAGACGATTGTGCTCGAACGTGACGTGCGGCTCGTGGCACTCACGGGCGGACGCTATCACGCGGCAACCATTAGCTGCGCCGAGAGCCTCGATGTCGTCCGCAATGCCAAAGCGCACAAACTGCCTGTAACGTGCGGTGTCTCGATCAATCATCTCACGCTGAACGAAAACGACATCGGACCCTATCGCACCTTCTTTAAGATGCGTCCGCCCTTGCGACGTGATGAGGATCGGGCCGCAATGGTCAGGGGCATCGGCTCTGGCGACATTGACATCATCGTTTCAAGCCACGATCCGCAGGATGCGGACGATAAGCGCAGGCCCTTTGCCGAAGCCACGGATGGTGCCGTTGGCCTTGAGACATTGCTACCGGCCGCGCTTCGCCTCTTTCACTCCGGCGAGCTGCCGTTGTTGTCAATCTTCAGGGCAATGACCATCAACCCGGCCAGGCTGTTGGGGCTTCATTCAGGCCGCCTCGTCAAAGGCGCTGTCGCCGACATCATCCTTGTCGACCTTGGCCAGCCATGGGTCGTCAGCAAGGACGAGCTAAGATCACGGTCGAAGAACACACCGTTTGACGAGAACAAGATGCAGGGCCGCGTCCTGCGCACCCTGGTTGCCGGAGAAACGGTCTACCAGTACGGTGGCGGGCAGCGGAGTTAAATTCCGCATAGCAATCTGCATGCCTGGACACCACGATGGGTGACATCTCCCAACTCTGGGTCATCGCGGCGTTCGCGCTCGGTTACATTCTCGGCGCAATTCCGTTCGGACTCCTATTGACGCGCGCTGCGGGACTCGGCGACGTGCGCAACATCGGTTCTGGCAACATCGGAGCCACCAACGTACTGCGAACCGGGAATAAGGGCCTCGCAGCTTTGACGCTTGTCTTGGACGCGCTGAAGGGCACGGTTGCCGTTCTGCTTGGTTACAAGATCGGGACATTTGCCGGCGATCCCTTGTCTGCCTCGTTGGTGGCAGGACTCGGTGCATTTGTGGGCCACCTCTTTCCCGTTTGGCTCAGGTTCGAAGGCGGGAAAGGAGTTGCAACATATATCGGCGTTCTGCTGGGGCTGTCCTGGCCAGCCGCACTTGGATTTTGTGCCGTTTGGCTGCTCGTTGCCGTCGTGTCACGCTATTCATCGCTCTCGGCGTTGGTGGCGGCGGTCGTGACGCCCATCGGCCTCGTTGCCGCTGGAGAAGCCCACACCGCGTTCCTCTGCATGTTCCTCAGCGCGTTGCTGTTCTACAAACATCGCGCCAACATTCGCCGCTTGACCACCGGCGAGGAGCCGAAGATCGGTGCCAACACCTGACCCCAACCTCTTTTCCGGCACCGACTTCCCTGTCGCGTCATTGAGCGCGACCGAACGAAAGGCCCGGCTGCGGCTCATCCGCTCCGAGAATGTCGGCCCTGTCACCTTCCACGAGCTGATCAACCATTTCGGAAATGCAGAGACCGCACTTGCCGCCTTGCCCGAACTCTCCCGCCGCGGAGGTCGCGGCGGCCCCATTCGCCTGTGTTCCGTCAGCGCCGCCGAAGATGAATTGGAGCGGGCGACCGAGATCGGCGCCTCACCCCTGTTTGAATCCGAACCCGGATATCCAACCGCACTCGCGGCACTCGCGGTCCCGCCGCCGCTCATCTACGTGAAAGGCGAGGCCACGCTTCTCGATCGTGCAATCGTTGCCATTGTCGGTTCGCGCCAGTGCTCCGCCGCTGGTCTGAAATTGGCGAGGCATTTCGCCAAAGGCTTGGGTGGTGCCCAGTTTGTCGTCGCCTCTGGCCTGGCGCGAGGCATCGACTGTGCCGCGCACGAAGCCGCGCTTGAAACAGGAACAGTGGCCGTGCTGGCCGGCGGTCTCGATGTCGTCTATCCGCCCGAACACGGAAACCTGCAGAAGGCGATCGCGGAGGCAGGATGCCTTGTCAGCGAAATGCCACCGGGCTTCACGCCTCGCGGCAAAGACTTCCCACGACGCAATCGCATCATCTCGGGCCTTTCGCTCGGTGTGCTGGTTATCGAAGCCGCCCGGCGATCAGGTAGCCTCGTAACGGCGAGACTGGCAGGAGAGCAGGGCCGCCACGTGTTCGCGGTCCCCGGTCATCCTCTCGACCCACGCGCTGATGGAACGAACGGTTTGTTGAAATCTGGAGCGACGTTGGTAACCAATCCCGATGATATCACGTCCGCGCTTATGCCTTTAACAGGCGGGGGCGTTACGCCGTTGCGTGAAGCTGTCCCCACACTTTTCCCGGACAGGCCGAAACGAGAGGAGACACCACCTCTTTCCGACGGCCAGCGGGAACGGATCGTCGCTGCTCTGGGACCAGCGCCCATCGACATCGACACAGTTGTGCGCGGGACGGGGCTTCCTACACGCTCTGTACAGGTTGCACTCTTGGAGTTGGCGCTGGCAGGACGCATAGAACGTCACGGCAGTGGCCTCGTATCACTTGTTCCGGACGTGCCGGGACGCTAGGACTGATCGTCAGTCCTCTGACTCGCGGGCTTGAATGCGCGCCTCGACCTGCGCCAATGCGAGTATACCCGCCAAAGTCGTGCAGCCTGATTTCTCGGCCAACTGCTTCAGCTCTACACTGAGTTCGGAAACGTACCTGAGTGTATCTGCTTTGCTCCGCCCTTGAGGCCCATTGGCTCTCAACAAGGCGTCATCTGGCCCGGAGTTCATGTGAACGCCTCTGGTGAACGGCAAAAGCAATTTTAGATTGCATGAACTAGCATCAGCTATCTGAGATTGCAATAACCCACACAGGTCGCTTTTGGCGGGCCTTCAGTGGCTAGTTTGACACTGCCACATTCATCTCTCATGTTCGCCCGCCGAACTTGGGGGCCTGTGTTCTGGGCGTAAGCGAAGCAGCCTTGGCCAGAAACCCCAATTGGGTACAACCAGCCTGAAAGTCCGAAATGAACGTTGTCATCGTTGAATCGGCTGCCAAGGCCAAGACCATCAACAAGTACCTAGGCAGCGGGTACAAGGTCATCCCATCGTTCGGGCATGTCCGAGATCTGCCATCCAAAAACGGATCTGTGGAGCCTGAGAACGACTTTGAAATGCACTGGGACATCGACAGTAAGTCTCAGAAAATAATCAAAGAAATTACAACCGCCGTTAAGAATGCCGACAAGTTGATCCTCGCTACGGACCCCGACCGCGAGGGCGAGGCAATCTCCTGGCACATCCTACAGATCCTGGAGAAGAAAAAGGCTCTGAGGAAGGGGCTCGAGGTCGAACGTGTAGCCTTCAACGCCGTCACCAAGCAGGCGATTTTGGCCGCGCTCAAGGAGCCACGCCCGATCGATGAGCCTCTCGTATCGGCATATCTGGCACGCCGCGCCCTCGACTACCTCGTTGGCTTCACCCTCTCGCCCGTTCTTTGGCGCAAACTGCCTGGGGCGCGATCCGCTGGCAGGGTGCAGTCAGTTGCTCTGCGGATCGTGTGCGACCGCGAAGCCGAGATTGAGAGATTCAAGAGCGACGAATATTGGACGATTGAGGCCGTCCTCGCCACGGCCAAAGACGAAGAATTCCCTGCGCGACTTAGCGCCATCGACGGCAAATCCCTGAAGAAACTCGACATCAAGAACGGTGAAGAGGCGAACGCAATCAAGGCGGCGATCGAGAAGGGTGATTTCAGTATCACCTCGGTTGAAAAGAAGGCGGTCAAGCGCAATCCTTACGCTCCCTTCGCAACGTCAACATTGCAGATGGACGCCTCGCGCAAGCTGGGGTTTTCCGCCAAGCAAACGATGCAGGTTGCCCAGCGCCTCTATGAGGGTGTCGATCTCGGCGGTGATACCGTCGGACTCATCACCTACATGCGTACGGACGGCGTCCAGATCGTGCCTGAAGCCATTAGTGCGATCCGCGGGATGGTCGAGAAGGAATACGGCAAGTCCTACCTTCCCCCCTTCGTGCGAGAGTACAAGACCAAAGCAAAGAATGCCCAGGAGGCACACGAAGCCATCCGTCCTACGGATGTCACGCGCAAACCGCAGGACGTTGCACGCTACTTGGCCAAGGATCAGGCCGCCCTCTACGATCTCATTTGGAAACGCGCCATCGCAAGCCAGATGGCATCAGCTGCCCTGGAGCAGACGACGGCCGACATCGGCGTTCAGGGCCGCGACAACAAGCGCTACACTCTGCGCGCGACGGGCTCGGTCATGACATTCGATGGCTTCCTCAAGCTTTATGAGGAAGGTCGGGACGAACATTTACACGCCAACAAGGGCAAGGACGACAAGGCAGACGACGACGAAAGCCGGCGGCTGTTGCCTGCGCTCGCCGAGGGCGATCGTGTCACGGACAAATCGTTGGACGCCGAGCAACACTTCACGCAACCGCCACCGCGGTTTTCGGAGGCGACGCTCGTCAAGAGACTCGAGGAACTCGGCATCGGACGCCCGTCAACCTACGCGTCCACACTCGCCGTACTGCAAGAACGCGACTACGTCCGCATCGACAAGAAGCGTCTCATTCCAGAAGACAAAGGCCGCCTCGTCACCGCATTCCTGGAGGGGTTCTTCAAGCGGTACGTCGAGTACGATTTCACCGCCGACTTGGAGGAAAAGCTCGACCTGATCTCCGATGGAAAGTTGGCATGGAAGGACATTCTGCGCGACTTCTGGCGTGAGTTCACAGCCGCGATCGACGAGATTAAGGATTTGCGCGTCGGCGAGGTCCTGGAGGCCCTCAACGAGATCTTAGGGCCTCACGTCTTTCCACCACGCGAGGACGGCGGCGACCCGCGCACTTGCCCGGCATGCGGCAGCGGCCGCCTCAGCCTGAAGATCTCAGGCAAGTACGGCGCCTTCATTGGCTGCGGCAACTATCCAGAATGCCGCTATACGCGTCAGCTGACAGATCAAAGCAACGGCGGTGACGCGCAAGCTGCCGGCCCGGAAGGCAAACCCTTGGGATCTGACCCCGAGTCAGGCCTGGCCGTGACGCTACGCACGGGCCGGTTCGGTCCCTACGTCCAGCTCGGCGAGGGCTCTGAGGATGAAAAGCCCAAACGGTCCAGCGTGCCCAAAGGCATGGACGCGACGACATTAGATCTTGAGCACGCTCTGCAGTTGTTGTCGCTTCCACGCGAGGTGGGACTGCACCCGGAAACGGGCAAGCCCATTACGGCCGGCATTGGGCGGTATGGACCGTTCGTTCTGCACGACGGCATGTACGCCAACCTTGAGGCTGTTGAGGAGGTGTTTGCCGTTGGCCTCAATCGTGCTGTTGCCCTGCTTGCGGAAAAGGCCGCTGGCGGCAAAAGCCGATTTCAGCGCGCCAAGCCTACAGTGCTGAAGGACCTGGGCGAACATCCTGAGGGGGGCAAGATCGAAGTTCTCTCGGGACGCTATGGTCCCTATGTCAAGCATGGGAGCACCAACGCAACCGTTCCCAATGGCAAGGATCCAGCTGCAGTTACGATTGAAGAAGCAATCGAGCTGATAGCAGCACGCATTGCCAAGGGCGGCAAAAAGAAGAAGCCTACGAGCAAAAAAACGGCCACTAAGACCGCGACAAAGACGACGAAAAAACCAGCGTCAAAGACGGCGGCGAAAACGGGTAAGACAAGCAAGGCCCGGTCAGCAAAGAGCAAGAAGGAAATCGCCGAGGCTTAGAATTGGAATTTGAGCCGAGGTTTGGTCCATCAACCGCCATGCATACTTTTCAGACGTATTGAGATGGCGCGCAAACAAAAGAGCGCGAAGGCGGTTGCAGCCAAGCCGGGGGACTTGCCCTCCAAGAATGAAATACTTGAGTTCATAAGGACCTCCGAGGCGAAGGTTGGTAAGCGCGAGATTGCCCGCGCTTTTGGCATTAGAGGCGATGCGGCACGAAGCGCTCTCAAGCGGCTTCTTGCCGAGATGTCTCACGAAGGCTCACTCGCGGGAAACCGCAAGTCGATGCACCGCAAAGGCGGTCTGCCGTCGGTGACCGTACTCGAGGTGACCGGCCGCGACGATCAGGGCGATCTCATAGCCAAGCCTGCGACGTGGAACCCGGACGAGGGCGAATGCCCCGCCGTGCTCCTGCCAACGCGCCAGGCGCGCGGTCCGCAAGCAGAAGTCGAGGCTGAGATCGGGATTGGCGACCGGATATTGGCGCGCATAAACCGATTGAAGGAGGCCGACGTCGAGGGCTTCCACTTCGAAGCAGTACCGATCAAGCGCCTTCCGCGCGACAAGAGGCGCCTGCTCGGTATCTTCCGCGCCCACCGGAATGGCGGCACGATCGAACCGGTCGATCGCAAGCAACTCCGATCCTGGTCAATCAAGAAGGGTGAGGAAGGCGGCGCGAAGGATGGCGACCTCGTACGTTTTGACTTGGTACGCCAAGGCCGGATGCATGTGTCGCAGGCCCGCATTTTGGAATCGATCGGCAATCCGGTTGATCAGCGACAAATCAGCCTCATCGCAATTCACGCACACGGTATCCCCGACGACTTTCCCGAAAGTGTGCTTGCCGAAACGAAAACACTTACACCCCCGACGCTCGCAAAGCGCGTTGACCTTCGCGACCTGCCGCTCATCACCATCGATCCACCGGACGCGCGAGATCACGACGATGCCGTTTACGCTGAGCCAGATGCCGATCCGAAAAATGAAGGCGGTTGGATCGTATTCGTCGCAATCGCGGATGTTGCGCACTACGTGCGGAGTGGCACAAAGCTTGATCGGGAAGCCCAAATCCGCGGAAATTCCGTCTACTTTCCCGATCGTGTCGTCCCCATGCTGCCGGAGCGCATTTCAAACGACCTTTGCTCGCTGCGCGAAGGGGAAGACAGGCCGTGTCTCGTCGTACGCCTCGTGGTGAACGCCCAGGGCAACAAGCTTGGCCACACATTCCAGCGCGCCATGATGCGATCGGCTGCGAAGCTGAGCTATCAGGAAGCGCAGGCCGCCATCGACGGCAATCCAACGGAAAAGTGCGAGCCGATTATGGAGCGCGTCCTCAGGCCCCTCTGGGCGGCCTATGCAGCGCTCGCCCAAGCTCGCGACAAACGCGAGCCGCTCGATCTAGACCTACCTGAGCGCAAGATCATTCTTGACGACAAGGGCCAAGTCGACCGCGTCGTCACTCCGGAGCGGCTTACGGCAAATAGGCTGATCGAAGAGTTCATGATCCAAGCAAATGTCGCAGCTGCCGAAGAGCTGGAAGCCAGACGTACTCCCCTCATCTACCGCGTTCACGACCAGCCGACCAAAGAGAAGTTGAAGAGCCTGCGCGAGTTCCTGGCCTCGCTGGACCTCAAACTGCCGCCGCAAGACACATTGAAGCCAACACACTTCAATCGCGTACTGGCGCGCGTCAAAGAGCTACCCGTTCAGCAGCTCGTCAGCGAAGTTGTCCTGCGCTCACAATCGCAGGCTGAATACAGCCCGGAGAACATCGGCCACTTTGGACTAAACCTGCGCCGCTACGCACACTTTACCTCTCCAATCCGGCGTTATGCCGACCTCTTGGTCCATCGGGCCCTGGTGCGCGCGTTGCGGCTCGGGGACGGAGGCCTGGACAACGACGAAATCTCTCGTCTTGGCGACATTTCGGAGTCGATCTCGACTGCGGAGCGACGCGCTATGGCAGCGGAACGCGAAACGGTCGACAGATTGATTGCAGCGCATCTTGCCGATCGAGTCGGGGCAACGTTCCACGGGCGCATTGCTGGAGTGACACGGTCTGGATTGTTCGTGAAGTTACGAGATACCGGCGCCGACGGGTTCGTACCCGTCTCATCGCTCCAAGGCGATTTCTACCATCACGACGAGACTCTGCACGCGCTGGTCGGACAACGCTCCGGCGAAACATTCAGTCTCGGTGAGACTGTAGAGGTGCGGCTTGTGGAAGCCATCCCGAGCGCCGGTGCGCTACGCTTTGAAATGCTGAGCGAAGGCAAGAAAGGAATGCGCGGTGCGGGCCGTGGTGGGCAATTGCGGGCCGGTAAACGCTCTATTCGCAGGCGGCGGTAGCTCGTTGGCCGGAATGCGATCATTGGTCCCTTGACGCCAGCACCGCAACCCGCAAGGTAATGCGCTATGACAGTAACCACATCGACCGGAAAGTCCGACACGGGGTCTGCCAGATCGATCTCACAATCGATGCGGCGTGGCGGCGCCGGCAAGTGCCCGGCCTGTGGCGAAGGTGCCCTCTTCAACAGCTACCTCAAGGTGGCGGATCAATGCCCGAGTTGCGCGGAAGAACTGCACCACCATCGGGCGGATGATGCGCCCGCCTACTTCAACATTCTGATCGTCGGGCACTTTATCGTCGCTGGCGTCATGATCGTTGAGGATTACTTTCGCCCGAATTATTGGGTTCACGCACTGATGTGGATTCCCCTCACCATCGGTATCAGCCTGTGGCTGCTGCCACGCATTAAGGGTGCTTTGGTCGGGCTGCAATGGGCGCTTAGAATGCATGGATTTGGAGGCCCCGAGGCTGACGATCCAGCAAACCCCGAGCCTGAGCCAGGCACGAGCTGAGTAGAAACCTTCCGCAGCGTCTGTGCCTAATCGCCTCGCTTGACAGTCAAGCCGCGAAGGTTATGTTGCCGCTCCCTACGGCTTACCCGCAAAGCATTTCCAGGTCCGATACCCATGGCCAAGCCAATCACACAAAAGATCAAGCTCCTTTCGACCGCTGGCACCGGCTTTTTCTATGTTACGAAGAAGAACCCGCGCAACACGACTGAGAAGCTCGTCTTTAAGAAGTACGATCCAGTCGTGAAAAAGCACGTGGAGTTCAAGGAAGCGAAGATTAAGTAAGCGAAGCGAAGATTAAGTAAGCGCGCACGTATTGCACTGCGCACGACCTCTAAATGAGTTCTGGGTCAAAGGCGCATTTTGAAATAGCGTCAACTCAGCGCGTCACAGAGAATGACGGGCAGTCTCGGCAAGATCCATCCGATGGAGACTTGACCAGGGCCCGCAACTCAACCCGGCAGCGGGGTAGTGAGTCCGAGAAAGCCACGGACCCTGGT
>CAZUKP010000020.1:0-51999 GCA_964620915.1 uncultured Hyphomicrobium sp.
AGGCAGAGTCAGAGTCTGCAGTCCTACCATTAGACGATCCCCCAATGCCGGGATCGCAAGCAGCCTCAGCCACCTGGTCGAGCGCATATAACAGCTCGTTTCGCGCCTCGCAACAAAGCCTCCAGGTGGGCCCACAAGCAGGCTCGCCCCCCGAATAAAAGCAGCTATTCTTGGCCCACACGGGGCAAAAGCTCGGGCCGGTACTCGAAGTGCATCGTGTCGTAGTGGTACCACTTGCCACCCCAGATGAACCCATGCTTTTCGAAGATGCGCACGATCTCCATCGGGACGTGATTTCGGTAGACGTAGTTGCCGTGCGCACCGGGCTTGGCATCGCGCCAGTAGTGAGCGCGGTGCACGGCAATATCGATGGCGATGCCATAACTGTGCGCTGAGAGGCGGTCGGTGCCTGCGATCGCGCGGCAATTGTAGGTGCCGGCCGAGGGGACCAAGAACGCGTTGAAGCTGGCGGGAAGCGCGTCGAGTTCGCGACTCACGGCCTCCAACTTGTCTGCCACGTCGTTGATCTTGGTGACCCGCAACTTTTGGCCGGCCTTCTTGGGAAGCCAAACGATTGTCTTGAGGTTTTTGGCCACCTCACCGTTGCGGCAATCGCCATAAATCTTGTTGAAGAAAGCGGTGTTGCGGGCCCGGCCCGGATCAGTGTCTTCGGGTGGTGGCGTATCCAGTTTTCCGGGAGGATAGTGAACAGCGAGCATGTCCTCGACGTCGGGATCGTTCAACCACGCCTGAAACGACTTGCCAGTATCCCCGTCATCGAGTGGGGTGCGGGTCCCATCGCGCCATACGAGCTCGGCTCCCTCGATGCGCTCCAGGTGATCTGGATAGGCCGTGAGGAGGCGGTCGCGCTGTTCGGATGAAAGGTCGCCCGCGATGGCCGGCACAGCGGCAAGAAGGCTAAGGGGTGCTAACAGACTGATTCGCATCGGCAACGAGATCCCAACCCGCCAACTTGCCCCTTAAACCAAGAAGCTTACGAGCCACTGAACGCGCGCTTTACGCCAACGCGATTGCTGATAAAGTGTAACACAAGTGTCTTCCAGGAGACGCCTGATGAACGGGCCCACCGGAACCTCCGGTAGGTTTAAGGCCAGGCGCTGGAGTTTTGGACTTTGCAGGGCTTACCTGACGACTGTGGGGCAAGAGAGGTCCCTGAAGCGAGTCCAGAGGCCGCAGCAACAGCTCGCGGCACGCCGCAGGCCGACCTGACAAATCTTTCGCCTGGACAACCCAGCCAAGCCAACGATGCACAGAGGGACACGCCGGCCGCCAAAAGCCCGCCGCGGCAGATGCCGCAGCGCGCCATCACCGATCGAGACTTGGTCTATGGCGCGCTTGATCTTGGCACCAACAATTGTCGCCTTCTGCTTGCCAAGCCGACACGGCGTGGGTTCCGCGTCATCGATGCGTTCTCGCGGATCATCCGGCTTGGGGAGGGTTTGGGCCAAACGGGCCATCTTTCCGAAGCGGCCATGTCGCGCACGCTCGAAGCGCTCAAAGTTTGCGCCAACAAAATGCATCGCGCCCGCGTGCATCGAGCGCGTTTGGTAGCGACAGAGGCCTGCCGCATTGCAGGCAACGGTCCTGAATTTCTAACAAGGGTGCGCGCGAGGCTGGGGCTGAACCTCGAAGTTCTCAGTCGAGAGGCGGAGGCGCGGCTCGCCGTTTCGGGCTCTGCCGCTCTCATAGACCAAAGCTGCGACAACGTTTTGGTGTTCGATATCGGTGGTGGGTCTTCCGAGCTGATACTTTTGGATCTTTCGAAGCGGCGGGCACCCAACAACAGGTCCATTGCCGATCGGGTCGACATACAAAACTGCATGGTTGCGTGGACGTCCCTGCCCGTCGGCGTTGTCACGCTTGCAGAGAAATTCGGCGGACGCCAAGTGCTGCCAGAAGATTTCGAAGCAATGGTCGCCTATACGCTGGACCAGCTTCGGGCCTTCGATGCCGCCCATTCTCTCAGTTCGAGCCTCAAGGGCAAACGTATTCACCTGTTGGGAACTTCAGGAACGGTCACCACGGTTGCCGGCATCCAACTCGGCCTTCGCCGCTACGATCGCAACAAAGTCGACGGCTGTTGGCTTAACGTTGAGGATGTTCGCTCAGTAACCGACGATCTGCTCTCGCGCACGTACGAGCAGCGCGTCGCAGAGCCCTGCATCGGGCGCGATAGGGCTGACCTCGTGCTGGCGGGCTGCGCCATCCTTGAAGCCGTCTTGCGCCTGTGGCCGTGCGAGCGACTGCGCGTCGCCGACCGCGGCTTGCGCGAGGGCATCTTGATGACGCTGATGAACGAGGACGGCGTGTTCCGTCGCGGGCCCCGCCAGAGTGGGCAGCGCTAGGCGAAAGACATTCTCTAAGGACTTTTCAGATGACGAAGCCCCGCAGTGGAGCGGGCGGTGGACAGCGCCAGCTACATGTGAAGCTCAAGCGGGCGCGCAAACACAGAGCCTCTTCGCAACGCTGGCTCGAACGCCAGCTCAACGATCCTTACGTTACCGCCGCGAAACGGGAGGGATTCCGTTCGCGGGCAGCCTTCAAGCTGCAGGAGATTGACGACAAGTATCATTTCCTTAAGCCGGGGCACCGCGTTGTCGATCTCGGCGCGGCGCCGGGGGGCTGGAGCCAGATCGCAGCCGAGCGCGTCAATGCGGTCTCGGGCAAAGGACAAGTCGTCGCCATCGACATCACCGAAGTCGAACCCCTGACGGGCGCTAAGATCCTGAAGCTCGACTTCATGGACGATGGTGCCGAGGAACGCTTGAAAGAGCTTCTGCGCGATGGCGGCGCCGACGTCGTTCTGTCCGACATGGCCGCACCGGCAACCGGTCATACACGGACGGACCACCTGCGCATCATAGCGCTGGCCGAAGCAGCGGCCGCCTTTGCCGTCGACGTCTTGAGCCCAGGGGGCGTATTTCTCGCCAAGGTCTTCCAGGGGGGGACTGAGCGCACGCTTCTCGAAATGCTGAAACGCAATTTCGCAACCGTACGTCACGTCAAACCACCCGCCAGCCGCAAGGACTCAGCCGAGCTTTACGTGCTTGCCACGGGATTTCGCGGCAAGGGCGCCGACGGCGATACCGCCGGCGCCTCGGCTTAGCTCGCAGCCAACGGCATGTCGACGATCGTAGCCTCAAGCGGCGCGCGATTGCGTGCGATTCCTTGTACGAACGCTGCAGATCTTTCAGCAACGACGTGGCGCTGCCGGTCGACCGTCACTACGTGGTAGCTATCATTGAGGACCACCATGTCAACAATGCCCCGGAGATTGCGCTGGAGCCAAAGCGAGTTCTTCAAACTCGCCCGGTCGTCCTCACGCGGGTGCACGATGAGCATGGATTGATCGATCTGGTCTATGCGCTGGCGAACCGCGCTGACCAGGCCGCGCAGCTCAAACATCGCCCCACCAGGAACCGAGAGCATTCCCGCCTGAGAGCTATCACCGCTTTCGATTGCCTGCGTCACGAGTGCGCGCATGCGCGGATCCTTGACGCCGAACGGCTCGCGTTCGGTGAAATCGAAAAAATTGGCAAGCGACTTTTGTTGGACCAGGCTGAACAGCCGCGCATACCAGGGCACACCCCATCCGTCGAGCCATAGCGTCGGCGCGAACAATAGCCCGCCACTGACGTCCGCCTTGCGCTCGGCCGCCAACATGAGGGCGAGCACCGCACCTGCCGACAGACCGCCGACGACAACAGTGTCACAGTGGCACCGAAGCTGATCGAGCGCGGTCTCGGCACTTGCGTACCAGTCGCGCCATGACGATGCCTTAAGGACGCCGGGCTCACCGGAGTGTCCCGCAAGCTGCGGGCACGACACCGTGATGCCTGCGCGGGCCAAGGTCAGCGCCACGAACCGCAGTTCGACTGGCGTGCCCCCCAGGCCGTGCAGAAGGAGAACGCCTGTCTTGCCACGCTCGAAGGCGAAGCTGCGCTCTCCTGCCGGCGTCACGAAACTGGTCATTCTGTCTAACTCCTACGGGTTGAAGGCGAAGCTGTTGCCGGGCCAGTGCTCAAGTCGTTGCACCTGGCATTTCGGAGGGTGAATAGGCGATCGGTTGTCTTGCGCCGTCGCGTGTCTTGAATAGCCAGCGCGAGAATTCCAGGTTTGCGTCGGCGAAATCTGACATCGCGATGTGCGCCAACCCCTGTTCCTTGCAGCGGCGCAAGAGCGATCCTTTGGCGACGACGAGATCGCACTGCTCTGCGATGCAGAAGTCCGATCGGCCGTCGCCAACCATCACGCTGAACCCACTCGTGCGGCGCACCTGATGAGAGCACTTGCAGTTGCCCATATTGAATCGGCAGTTCTTACGCCGGTGCGGAAAACGGGCTTCCCAGCGATTGCGGCCCTTCCAGACAAGGAGATTGGAGGCAAAAGGCAGAGTGATCCCCGCCGCACCGAGGACGGTGCGCAGGACGAGATCGAGCCCATCAGAGATGACGGTGACGTGCGCGTCCATATTCCGACAAAGCGCCAGGAAGGCGGGAAAGGCCGGATCGATCGGTATGCCGCGCAGGAATGCTGTGATCTCTTCCGGCGACGCGCGCAACAATGAAACGTTGCGTGCCGTCGCTTCCCAAGAGGTGAGGCGACCCTCCAACCAAGCCGTATCGTTCGCGCGCCATGCAGGATCGGCGAAACGATCGAAGAGCTGATCGGTGGGCTCGGCTGGGGCAATCGTCCCATCGAAATCCACATAGATGTTTACCTCCGGTGCGAAATCGGAGGTCTTCCAGGGTTGCTGAAGCATGATGCTCGACTCGGCTCTCCACTGACTGTCCAACGCGAAGACCTAAGCGGCGCGGAGGATGAGCGCTGTCTCCGGGGGAACAGGTGGCGAGAAGGTGAGGTCGCCAATACCACTTCGCTGGTTTCAGCAGGCGCCGGACGCAGGCCAACGTGCCTCTTTGCGTCTAGGAACCAGCCATCTGCGAAGCGGGCAGCCCAACGCCATTGCACCGAGCGAGGATAATTCGACTGGCTTTGCCGAGGATAAGGATCGTTAGGATCGGTGGATTGGCCTATTAGGCGCGGGTAAAGCCGGAATGGGCCTCGGCGAGAAAGCGCTCTGTGAGCTCGCGGGACTTTCGCCCGTCAGGCCCTTCGATTCCGGTATGCACGTCCACACCGGCGGGATCGACCGCCTCGATTGCATCGCGCACATTTTCGGCAGTCAATCCTCCCGCCAAGATGACTGGGAGAGACGAATACGCGACGATCTTGCGGCTCATCGTCCAATCGTGGGCGCGCCCCGTAGCCCCAGTTGCACCGGTCGTGGGATCGTACGTGTCCGTGATGAAAGCATCGACCATCGGCGAACTGCCCGCCATCTCCTCGAGCAATTCCTTGAGATTGTCGCCGCGTACGACGAGGCTCTTTATGATTTGAAGGTCGGGTTGGTTGGCACGCAAGCGTTGAAGCTCGGCGAGGCTCAGGTCACCATGAAGCTGAACAATGCCGACGCCCAGCTTGCGGGCCAGATCAATAATCTCGTCGGCATTATCAAGAAATGTCTGCAGGAAGAAACGGGACTTCCCACCGAGCTTTGCCACAATGCTCACAGCTTCATCGATACTCAGATGATCCGGCCGGTGCACGAGCCGCAAAGGCAGGCCCACGTACTTCACCCCAGTATCGACCAGCAGCTCGGCTTCGCCGATATCCCTGATACCGGCCACCTGAACAATTCCGCCGTCCTCGTTCCACATGCGGTCAGTGCCTCTTATTGGGCCAATTGGCCATGATCGATCACGGTTGGGGGACCTTCGTTGGCGTCAACTGACGCACCAGAACGCGCCTGCCTGATTCGATACCTAGGATCGTCACTGATTTTGTAGGTATGCGGCTTCCTGGCGGATAGCTCAAGGTGCCTGTCACGCCTTGAAAGTCCTTAATTTCGCCCAAGCCTTTGACCAGCTCCTGCGGATCAGCGCTTTGGACATCTTTGATGACTGCTATGAGAAGATTTGCCGTGTCGTAGCCAAGAGCGGCGAAGGCATCCGGAATGCTATCGGGGTAGGCAGCGAGATAAGCATTGCGGAAGGCCACCACGCGCGGATCAGGGTTGTTGGCCCCCAGATAGGCGTGCGTCGTAAAGTAGACGCCGGAAATGTCCGCGTGCTTGCGCCAAACATCGTCAACGTCAAATCCATCACCACCAAGGATGGGAGTGGAGATACCTAAGCTGCGCAACTGCACAGAAACCATTGGCGCATCCGACGGTCCCGCAGCAACGTAGATGACATCGGCAGGTTCAAGTGCCTTCACCGCTTCCGCCAGGCTATCCGAGGTGTAACTTTTGATATCGCGGACAACGCCGCCGAGCTGCGCAAAGCGCGCCTGGAAATAGGTGTGGAGCAATCGCGTGTAGGACATGGTGTCATTGAAGAGGACAGACACCGTGCGCGCACCGAGATCATGGTAAGCCCATTCGGCAGCGGCGGCCGCTTGAACATTGTCGCCAAAGCACGCCAAATAAAGATACGTGGGCACCTCCTGTGGCAACAGCGGTGAGGTCGCGGCCGACGTCACGAACAATCGCTTATCACTGGCCGCCACAGTGGCCGCCGCAAGCACCATATCCGTGTCGGACAGCCCCATGAGCGCACTCATGCGCGGATATCGTTCGAGGAGCTCGGCGGTGCGCGCCTTGACGACGTCGGGGTCGCTCTCACCATTTCGAACAACAAGGTGTAGCTGGCGGCCCAACACGCCGCCGCGAGCATTGGCTTGCGCAACAGCGAGCCGCGCGCCGTTGGCCGAGGGGATATCGAGGCCTGCCTGCGAGCCCGTGAGATCGTAAAGTGCGCCGATCGTGATCGCTTTGTCCGCCGAATTTTCGGGGGCGTCACATGAACCCAAGCCAAAGGCTGCAGCCACCAGGAGGGCAAGGAGCGGAAGTCTCATGGAGTGAGCTGCATCGACATTTGTAAGAGCTTCATAGCGTGTGCGGGACCAAGGCGTGGATGCCGCCGGCAAACCTAACATCCAATGCGGCTCTATAGTCAATATGCTCGGCTTTTCACCCCGAGGTCACATGTTCCAGTGATCGGCAAGCCGTTGATCGCGTTACGTCGAACCGCAAACAACATCGACCATCGCATTCTTGCTGTTGCATTCGCCGATGGGACGCGCAAGAAGCTGTCGTTCCCAGGCGCACGCTCAAAAGAGCAAGGTCGTGAAAGGTGAGAATTTGGACGTACGCCCCTTAGACATTCCCGATGTGAAACTGATCGTGCCAAAGCGCTTTTCCGATGCGCGGGGTTTCTTCTCGGAAGTCTACAATCATAAGGCCCTTGCACAGGCGGGCATCGACGTCGACTTCGCGCAGGACAACCACTCGCTGTCCCGTTCCAAGGGGGTCATCCGAGGGCTGCACTTTCAGGTCGCCCCGCACGCGCAAGGCAAGCTCGTGCGCGTTGTACGCGGCGCCATCTTCGATGTTGCCGTCGACATCCGTCACGGGTCAGCGACATTCGGCAAGCATGTTTCCGCACTGCTCTCGGCGGAGAACTGGGCACAACTCTGGGTGCCTGTTGGCTTTGCACATGGTTTTTGCACGCTCGAGCCGGATACAGAGGTCCTCTACAAAGTCACCGACTATTACGCGCCCGAGTGCGATCGCGGTATCAAGTGGGATGACCCGGATGTTGGGATCGAGTGGCCAGTGGCGGGAGCCAACGTTACGGTGTCTGAAAAGGACGCCCAGAACCCGCCGTTGGCGGAGTGTCCCGTCTACTTCCGGGATTGATCAGGGTGGTATGGGCCGTCCTGCCCGAAAGGGGCACCCCTACAGGCGATTGACGGCCTTGCGCGGCCTGCTCCAATCGACTAAATCCGGGCTCCACCCTGGAGCTTGGCACGATCTGAGTGAATGCGAACTCTCGGGATGGCGCACCGGAGGCTTCCACGAAGCGAAATTTGCTCCGGTTCAACGGCGGGATAGCTCAGCTGGTTAGAGCGGCGGAATCATAATCCGTAGGTCCCCGGTTCGAGTCCGGGTCCCGCTACCATTCTTCAAATGATTTCAGAAAGTCCGGCCCGGATCGGATCGGGCCGTGGCAGCTCGCGTGAGCTATCCAGCGCCAGGAGCAGCTTGGTCAAACCCGACAAAAACGACAAACTCGCCGGGGCGTGTCCCTTCAGGAATATCGAAGGTCACCGAGCGCACCGCAGAAAAGTATCCGATTGGATTGTCGACTGCGACGGCCGCAGCGACCTGCATCTTGTCAGTCGTGATCTGCTCACGCTTGGCATCGGTCACCCGGACACTGATTGGAAACGTGAGGTTGCCCGATTTGCCGCGCGGACCGAGAAGCACCCGCCCCGAGAAACCGTACTTCACTGTGACGCGGCCTGGCTCGATGTGGCATTCGCGCGCGGTTTTCGTAATCTCGCCGCGGTGCATGATGGCAAGGCCGTCACCAACCCGACCCTCTTCATAGATCGTCAGATGGCTCCCGCGAGGCGACACGCTCAGGCGGGGGCATCCATGCGCAATCTCGCCCACGACGGGACTTGTGATGACCCCTTCGTCGGCCTTTGCAGCAGAAAGAAGCTGCTCCTCGCTGACGCCAGGCGCTGGCTCCGTCTGTGATGAGGAACTGCCGAAAACACTTGTTCCCAGACCCGACGTGATCGAGGAAAGGCCGCAGCCAGCGACGAGGATGGTTAACAGGCCGCAAAAGCAGGTACGCATACCCACACGCACAACCGTCTTTGCGGATTGCGTCATTGCGTCCCGTCCCACCCAACACTCAGGTCTGCGACTTGCCGGCCCAGGCAAAACCCTAGGCCTGTCACAGAACCTTCCTGTATTGTCCCGACTCAAATTTATCACCTCAGAGAGACCAGGGCCAAGCGCATAGCCAGCCTGGTTTTTGGCGAGTAGACCAACAAATGACCGATTCTGCCCCTCCAGCAAGGCTCATTCCACGGCCGCCCCTGACCGTTTATCTAGCGGCGCCACGCGGATTCTGCGCCGGTGTGGATAGGGCCATCCATATCGTTGAACTGGCCCTCGCCAAATATGGCGCCCCCGTCTACGTCCGCCACGAAATCGTGCACAACCGCTATGTTGTTGATTCTTTGAAGCGCAAAGGCGCCGTTTTTGTGGAGGAATTGGACGAGATCCCTGAGACCGATCAGCCCGTGATCTTTTCGGCACACGGCGTGGCCAAGTCGGTGCCGGAAGCAGCCCATAGGCGGAATTTGTTCGTTCTGGATGCCACTTGCCCCCTCGTCTACAAGGTCCATATCGAGGCCGCCCGGCTCTATGAAGATGGGTCGGAAATCCTTCTGATCGGCCACGCGGGGCACCCAGAGGTTGTGGGGACGATGGGGCAGCTGCCCGACGGGGCCGTGACGCTTATTGAGACGGTGGATGACGCAAGGTCGTTCCAGCCGCGCAACCCCGAAAAGCTGGCGTTTGTCACCCAAACGACGCTTTCCGTCGACGATACCGCCGAAATCGTCGGTGTCCTGAGAGTGCGCTTCCCGCAGATCGCAGCTCCGGCCAAGGAGGACATCTGCTACGCGACCACCAATCGGCAAGCTGCAGTCAAGTCGATGGCGCCGCAGATCGACCGCCTGTTTGTCGTTGGCAGCCCACAGAGCTCAAACTCTTTGCGCCTTGTTGAGGTGGCCAAGCGTGCAGGCTGCGCCGGAGCCATCCTGATCGATCGCGCCGATGATATTCCGTGGGACGACCTTGCCGGGGTGCAGAGCGTGGGGATTACCGCAGGGGCGTCCGCCCCCGAAGTGCTCGTCGAAGAAGTCATTGATGCCTTGCGCGAGAACTTCAACGTCAACGTTGAGACGATCGTAACGGCCCAGGAAAACATTGCCTTTAACGTTCCGCGCGAACTACGCGCGGCAACGGGCACCTAACGCACGCCCAATCCCGAGGCCAGAGAACTCAATGGCGGTCTACACCGAAGTCAACGACGAAGAGCTTGCGACCTTTATCGCCAGCTATGGACTCGGCATGCTTTTGTCTTTCAAGGGCATCGCCGAGGGCGTCGAGAACACCAACTATATGGTCCACGCCACGAGCGGCGCTTTCATCCTGACGCTCTATGAAAAGCGTGTGGCTCAGGCTGATCTGCCGTTCTTCCTTGGTCTCATGGAGCATCTGGCCAGCCGCGGTGTGTCTTGCCCCACGCCCGTCCGCGATCTTGAAGGCTGCAACCTCAATGAGATCTCCGGACGTGCCGCCGCCCTCATTACCTTCCTTGAAGGGTTCTGGGTGCGACGCCCCACACCGGTTCATTGCTTCGCTGTAGGGCGTGCGTTGGCTCAAATGCACTTGGCCGCGGAAGGTTTTGAATTGAAACGCGCCAACGCCCTTGGACTTGATGGGTGGCGCCCCCTCTATCGTCGCTTCGCAGACCGCGCGGACGAAATATCGCGCGACCTCAAGGACTTGATCGAAGGTGAGCTACAGACGCTGGAGGCGGGTTGGCCCACAAATCTTCCCCAAGGGATCATCCATGCGGATCTCTTTCCCGACAACGTCTTTTTCCTCGGGGACGAACTTTCAGGTCTCATCGACTTCTACTTCGCGTGCAATGACGCCCTCGCTTACGACGTCGCGGTATGCCTCAACGCCTGGTGCTTCGAGCAGGACGTTTCCTTCAACATTACCAAGGGTCGAGCCTTCCTTCGGGGCTACGAAGAGGTGCGACGCCTGACCCAGGATGAGCGCAACGCAATGCCGATGTTGGCACGCGGCGCTGCCATGCGTTTCCTGCTGACGCGAACTTATGATTGGTTGAATACGCCTAAGGACGCGCTCGTAAGTCCGAAGGACCCGGCCGAATATGTGCGCCGACTCCGCTTCCACCAAAGCGTGGGCGCAATCGAGGACTATGGAGTCGGGGAATCCAACCCATGACCTCGAGCAAGCCTGTGGTGATCTATACGGACGGGGCCTGTTCGGGAAATCCGGGCCCAGGCGGATGGGGCGTCATTTTGATCTACGGCGACCGCCGCAAGGAAATCTCAGGTGGCGAGCCGGAATCAACAAATAATCGTATGGAGCTGATGGCCGCCATCAGCGCGCTTGAAGCACTCAAGCGGCCAAGCCAAGTCGAGCTTCACACCGACAGCTCGTACGTCAAGAACGGCATCACAGCGTGGATCAACCGCTGGAAGGCGAATGGCTGGCGCACCGCGAACCGGAAACCGGTGAAGAATGCGGAGCTGTGGCAACGCCTCGATGAGGCCAGACTACGTCACGACATCGATTGGCGTTGGGTACGCGGTCACGCCGGTCATCCCGAAAACGAGCGCGCCGACGAGTTGGCACGCATGGCAATGGCGCCATTCCAAAGCTGAGGGCGTTTCGCGAAGCGTGTTCTAGAGAGATCGATCGATGAGCGTGCAAAGTGTTGCCGCACTCGACTTGTCGTGATCAGGCGGCGCATCTTCCACGTTCAATACTTTGACGACGCCGTCGTCGACCAGCATCGCATACCGCTTTGAGCGAAGTCCCAGGCCGAATCCCGACAGGTCGATATCGAGACCAATCTTCTTGGCAAAATCACCGTTGCCATCGGCCAGCATAAGAATCGTCTCAGCCGCACCTGTGTCTTTCGCGAATTGGGTCAGCACAAACACGTCGTTGACGGCCGTACAGGCGATCGTATCGACACCTTTCGCCTTTAGTTCTTCGATGCGCTGAACGAAGCCGGGAACATGCTGCTGTTGGCACGTGGGCGTGTATGCGCCAGGAATCGCAAAGAGAGCCACCTTCTTGCCGCCGAACACCTCAGCCGACGTTAATGGTGCAGGACCCTCTGAGCCCATGACAGTGAACGTTGCTTCTGGAATTCGCGCGCCGACGCTGATTGTCATTTGAGAACCTCTTTTGCCTTTGCCAGCGCGATCTTTATAGGCACAAAGAGAGCTTGGCTACCGAGATGTCAGGCGCGAGTCCCAGCTTTGCCGATCAGCGTATGTTAAACGCCGTTTCCGATTGGCCGGTATCGGACACGAGCGTTAGAAGGAGCGTCGCGTCCTTGATTTCTTCGATGTCGACGCCCTCTGACAGGTCCAGATCGAACGTCACGCGGCCATCGCCTTTGTCTGTTGTCTTTTTGGGTAGAGGCACATAGAGACCCGGCGGACCCTCGACGAACGCATCAAAATGCGTGGCCTCTGTGGGGAATTCTGTCTCGAGCAAGACATGTGGCCTCTTTGAGCCAAGCTCGCTCACCACCCGCGTCAAGGACGGCCTGCTCGACTGAGCATCATCTGCCTTTCGCGGAACGCTATCTAGGGCGGCCGAGAGTTGCACGGGCACAGCAGTTGAACTGTTTGCCGCTATCGTCAGTGAAAGCGCGGCTTCGGCAGGAATACAGATGTCTTTGCAGATGCCGTAGTCGAACTGGAGACGCAGCTCGATTGGCTTTGCCGGATCTGCAGGGACGAGCTGAACGGGAAAGACCACCATGTCCTTGTATCCAACGGTGTCGCCCGAACGGTCCGTGAATCGTTGCGGCGCCGGATAGAGCACTTGAGCCTTCGCCAGATTCTTCGACTTCGACCAGTCAAATGCCGGGGGTACCCCTCCGGCGTCACCGGGACTCCTCCAGTAAGTCTTCCATCCAATTGGCATTTGCACTTCGACGCCGGCCACAAGACCTGAGATGCTCTCAGTGCTACCGCCCGCGATGAGCCGGACGCGCGAGTTGTGTCCTTCGACCCACGGTGTGGAAAGCTGCCCTGTCGCGGCAAAGGCTGTTTCGACAAATTGTGTGCCAAGACACAAAACGGCCAGAGCCACTGAAGTTAGAAATTGTTTCATCGACTGAATTTAGGCCTCAGTTGGTTCAGCTTCCAGCCCTCACGGGCGTTCTAGCGTCTCGGCGCTGCTCCGCAAATCACGAGTTCATGAAAAGGCCACGTCAAACCCCCAAATTTATGGCGACCATCTTTCGCCGCCATCTGCAATTGAGAGCTTCACAGTCCGGCTGCCAACGCGCTAGTCTTGGCCGATGAACATTCCTAGCTCACACCTTCCTGACGGCGATGACGGCTACCTAGACGGGCAGCTCCTCATCGCGATGCCCCTGATGTCGGATAAACGTTTCGCCCGCTCGGTGATCTACCTTTGCGCGCACTCAGAAGATGGCGCGATGGGCCTTATCATTAACCAACGCGCATCGCACATCAGCTTTCCCGACCTTCTCAAGCGGCTCAATATTCTGCCAGCTGAAGACGAAGACAGCCTTTCCAATGAAATCCGCACCATGGAGATTCATGTCGGCGGTCCGGTCGAGAGCGGTCGAGGGTTCGTACTGCATAGTTCCGACTACTTCGCCACGGGCTCCACGTTGCCCATTGAGGACGGCGTCTGCCTTACTGCAACCATCGATATTCTAAAAGCCATCGTGACAGGTGAAGGGCCCAACCGCGCGATGCTGGCTCTAGGTTACGCTGGCTGGTCTCCTGGTCAGCTTGAGAGCGAAATCCAGTCGAATGGTTGGCTAAACTGCCCTGCAGACATCGACCTGATTTTCGATCACGACATCGAGGACAAATATACGCGCGCCCTCGCTAAGATCGGCATCGACCCCTCGCATCTCGTTGGCGACGCAGGCCACGCTTGAGCGCGTCTCGCCCAGCGCGCGAGTAGGCTGCGCGGGCCTTGTTGCCAACCCGGCTATTTGTTCCGCCCGGTGGCGGGGGACACAGTCTCGCGGCTTCGCTGCTTCAGTCTTGGGGATGCCTGGGCCCCCTTGTCACCGCTCTGCTCAGGCGGCCAGGGAACGCCGGCAAGTTTGGCAAGACTTGCGGCCATGTGTGGGGGTAGCCCTGTCAGGTCCGGCAGTGAATTGGTGTTCGAAGACGCTTGACCGGCAGAGGGGTCCGGCTGTTGCGACAAGGCAGAGCCGAGGCGTTCTTCCGCTGTGGGAGCATCAGATTGCGCATTCAGCGCAGCGAGCATCGCGTCGGGATCGGGCGGCAGTTCCCGGCCGGGCTCACTGCTTGCGTGACCACCGTTGCCCTGCGACGCCCGCTGAACCGGCGGCGGCGCAGGTATGCGTGGTCCAGGCCTCGTCGTGGGCTGGGACTTGTCGCGGCCTGCCCCCTCATCAGCCTGGGCATTCGGTGGTGGCGGCGGCGATGTAAAACGAGCGCCTTGCTCGCCCCGCGAGGGCGGCGGCGGCGGCGGCACGTGCTCATTGGTGCGGCCGTGCTGCCGCGGCGGGGGCTGCGCTTGCCGCTCCATATCTGTGCTGGGAGATTGATAAGGCGGGGGACCCCGAGTGGCTTCGCCATTTTTTGGACCGGCCACGCCCGGCACGGGACGCGCCTTCGTGCGCACCATCTTGGTTTTGACTGTCTTGTCCTTTGGACTTTCCGCTGGCTTCGGTTGCGGTTTGGTGCGGAAAAGACTGCGCGGTCGCAGCTTCTTTTCTGCCGTGCGCACCATCTTGAGAAGTTGAAACACATCGCGCTCGGACATCGGCTCCCCATAGTAGAAACCTTGGGCATATTGGCAGCCGATGGACCGTAGAAACGCGACATCCTCCTGCGTCTCGACACCTTCCGCGACGACTTTCTTTCCAAGCTCCTGCGCGAGCGCCACCATCGAGCGCACGATCGGCGAACCTGATCCTGGTCCACCGCTCGATCGCACCAGTTCGCGACCGATCTTGATCGTATCGAATGGGAAGCGCTGCAGATAGGCGAGTGAAGAATATCCCGTTCCAAAATCGTCGAGAGCCAAGTCGGCGCCAGCACCGCGCAGCCATTCGAGAATCTCGGTCGCCTGCTCTGGATTCTCCATCACAAGATTCTCGGCAATTTCAAGCCGCAAAGAACCCTTGGGAACGATGTTCCGACCGAGGATATGACGAATCTCTTGGATGAGATTTTGGTTGAACACCTGACGGCTTGAGATGTTGACGCTCACGAACACCGGATGCTCGTCTCGCGGCAATTCTTTTTGCCAGCGCGCCGCTTCGTGCGCAGCGGCTAATAGGACATGCGAGCCCAGGCGCACAATGAGATCTGAGTCCTCGGCGACGGGTACAAAGTCCGTCGGGTTTAACAGTCCGCGCTTGGGATGTTCCCAGCGCACGAGCGCCTCGAAACCTGCGAGTTCTTCGGTCGGCAGATAGACGATCGGCTGGTAGACGACCTTGATCTGGTTCTTTTCCAGCGCATTCCTCAGCTCGCCTTCCATTACCGCGCGATCGTCGCTGGCACCGCGCATTTCCGGTCGGAAGATTTCAATTCGGTCCGCACCGCCCCGCTTGGCGCGATACATGGCGATCTCGGCCTCCTTGTAGAGGTTGAGATGACTTGATTGCTCGCCGTCGTAAACCGCCAGACCAAGCGATCCCGTGAGCACAATTTCCTGACCCGCAATCTTAATCGGCGCGCGCAGGGATCTGCGAATACGCTCGGCAAGAGAGGCCAACTCACGCGGCTCCTGGCGCTCGGCAAGAAGAACGGCAAACTGATCGCCACCGACACGCGCCAGTGTGTCTTGCGGGCCCAGATGCCGTTGAAGCCGCCGGGCAACCGTTAACAGGAGGCTGTCGCCCACCACCAACCCGAACGAGACGTTGAGGGTCTTGAATTTGTCGATGTCGAGAAAGAAGACGCTGGGACGGACTTTTTCGTCGCTCTTGGCCCGCAGGACAGCAACATTCAAACGGTCCAACAGTAATTCCCGGTTGGGCAGTCCGGTCAAGCTATCATGGACAGCGTCGTGCAAGAGGCGTTCGTGTGCGCGTTTGCTGTCGGTTACGTCACGCATCAGGCCAACGCAACGCAACGAGCGCTGATCCGCGCTCGGCACGCTCGCAGCCTCCAACTCGAACCACCTGTAGCTGTTATCGGCATGACGCATTCTAAAGTCGGTGCGGATTCGCGCACCGGCGCGCTCCTGAATCGACCAAAGGATCAATCGGAACCGCTCTTGATCGCTGGGATGCAGGTGCTTGACGAAATCTTCGACCTTGGTGGAGAGCTCACCTTGGCTCAACCCAAGAGACACTTCGATTTCCGGACTGACCTTGATTTCATCGCGCCTCACATTCCATTCCCAAACGGCGGACCCCGCACCATCGATGGCAAGAGCGCGAAGCTGCAACTCGGTCGGGTCCGCACCGTAAAACGGCTCACGCGAGCGGAATGCAAACTGTGTCACCGTGAAGCCGATCAAGATCAGGATCAGCACAAGACCGGCCACGAGAGCCGAAACGACGATTTCGCCGGATAGGCGGCCCGTGAGCGTCATCGCGGTACCAAAGATCCAAATCAGAAACAGGATCCAGGTGGGGATCAGCGACAAGGCCCGGTCTTGACCGCGCAAGGCGAGGAATAGTGTGAAGCCGGAGCCGACCGCACCGATCACCAGAAACGATGTCCGAGCGAACGTGGAGGCCAACCGAGGATCGATCACCGCAACGGCGACGAGGGTGAGCTGGGCGATAATCCAGACGGTGAACAGCATCCGGATGAGCCCATGCCAGAGGGCGATCCGCAAGAAGACAGACAGGAATATGACAAGGCTTGCCGCCACCGCGGCCTCACTCGCCGCTCGATATACGGCGTTGTCCTCCGGCCTGAGCTGGAACAGCTTGTGGAAGAAGCCGAAGTCAACGCAGAGGTAGGCAAGAACGCACCAAGCCACCAGCGCAGCACTGGGAAAGATCGCCTTATGGTTGGCTGCAAAAATGGCAGTGAGAAAGATTGCAAGAAGGCCCGTGAGGCCCAACATAATCCCATTGAAGAGCTGACGTTCACGCGACTCGAGCTGATACTCGAGTGGCTTCCAGAGAAAGATGCGGGCAAAACGCTCCGATGAAAGCTCGACCACGTACGTAATGGTTTGGCCCGGCTCAAGCGTTATTCGAAAGATGTCCGCGTGATCACTCTTGATGCGCTCAGGCACGAACCCGACCGAAGGCGTTGCCGCTTCGATGCGGCGGGCATCAAGATCAGGCCAAACCGCGCCTGAGCCAATAATCTCATAGCGTTCTGCCGTCAGCCACCGTTCGATCGGTTTGTCGGTCTGATTGGTGAGCGCAAAAACGATCCAGTTGGGATTAGTGCCAGCCGTCTGTGCCCCAACCGTCATTCGGGCCGTCATTCCGTCGCCGCCGGCCGCCGTCTCAACTTGAAGGCTATCGCCGCGACCTTCGTAGTATTCGCCAAGTGTGGTGATCTCGATGCGATCCTCGTCCGGAGCGACGACGATCGGCTTCAGAGCCCAGGCAGAACCGGGCAGGGCCACAAGCAAGTAGAACACCGCAAGCAGTGCCGACAGCGCAACGCGCGGGCAGGCGCATTCGCGCCCGCCTCTTCGCCCTGCCCTCGCGAACAACTGCATCATGCAGTCACCGTCTCCCGACCCGCCGAATCACTACGGTACAAATCCTCAGCCAGAAGTGCATATAGAATGTGGTCTTCCCAACGGCCGCTAATATTTAAGAACTGCCGCGCAAACCCTTCCCGCCGGAAATGGTTGCGCTCCAAAACCCGCATCGATGCGCCGTTGGCCGGCATGGTCGCAGCCTCCAGCCTGTGTAGATGCAGGTCAGAAAACGAAAATCCTGAAATCACCCGCACAGCCTCTGTCATGTAACCGCGCTTGGTGTGGGGCTGGCCGAGCCAGTAGCCGAGCACCGCGGCCTGTGTGACCCCGCGGCGCAGATTAGACAGCGTCAGGCCGCCAACGAGGCAATTCTCAACTTCGTTGAAGATCAGAAAGGAATACCCCGTACCCTCGCGCGCTTCGCGTTGGTAGTAGCGCACACGCCGGCGGAAGGCGCCTCTGGACAGATCATCGCGCTGCCAGACAGGCTCCCACGGCGTCAAGTGCTGACGGCTTCTATTTCTAAGTTCGGCCCAAGCGGCATAGTCACCCATCGACGGCGCGCGAAGCCAGACGTTCTTGCCACGCACGACTTCTGGAATGTCCGGTCCGCTGCTCGACCTCAGGAATGCCATGCGTGCTCCCTTGAAGGGCTAGATTACCGCAATGCTTTGTGCACGCCTCGCTTGGCTACGTGATCGGCTGCCACTACCGACAACCGCTATCGATGGTGCGCTGGCCGCAAGTTTTTCGACGAACTTGCGTACGCGCTCAGGCGTCACGTCGTCGACCTTCTGAATGAGTTCCCCAGCGGAGAGAATTCGATTGTGGCTGAGGAGCTGGCGCGCCATCTGCTCGGCACGCGCAGATGAGCTCTCGAGGCTCATCAAAAGGCCGGCTTTGAGCTGTGCCTTAGAGCGCGCGAGTTCCTTTTCGCTCGGGGCTTTTTCGGCGGCCCGTTTCATTTCCGTTCCGATGACGCTGATGAGCTCGCTCATCATGTCCGCTCCCGTTGCAGCATGGATCCCGAACAACCCGGCATCTCTGAGCCCCCATGCGCTTGAATAAATCGCATAGCAAAGGCCTCGCTTCTCGCGCACCTCCTGGAACAACCGGGAGGACATGCCGCCACCGAACAGACCGGAGAACACTTGGGCGGTGAAGTACTCGTCCTCTCGGTATGACGGACTGGCAAAACCCACCAGAAGATGGCTTTGCTCGAAGGGCTTCTGCGACGCACGTGTTCCACCGACGTAAATGGCCGGTTGTCCCCCCACCGTTCGTCGGCTCCCACTGAGCCCGCCGAATAGGGCCTCAGCGTGGCGGACGATGCGGGCGTGGCGCACCGCTCCGGCGGCCGAAATAACCATACTTGAGGGCTTGTAGCGGGCCTTCAGGAAGGCCTTTAGATCGATTGCCGTAACGCGCTTGACGCTGCCTGGCGTACCAAGGATGGCGCGCCCGACCGGTTGCTTGGGAAATGCCGCTTCCTGGAGCAGATCGTAGGCCATGTCGTCGGGGCTATCGCGCGTGGCGGCAATCTCCTGAAGGATCACCTGACGTTCTCCCTCCAGCTCGTCGGCCCCAAACGTCGGGTTCTGCACGATGTCCGCAATGATGCGGAGTGCAACCTCCTCGTCGCCCTTCAAGATCCGCGCGAAATAGGCCGTCGACTCTAGGCTGGTCGCCGCGTTGAGGTCGCCACCGAGCTCCTCGATCTCCTCCGCGATTTGCTGTGCTGTGCGCTCTACAGTCCCCTTGAAGGCCATGTGCTCCAAGAAGTGAGAGATGCCGTGCTCGCGATCGGACTCGTGACGTGCGCCGGTCGCAACCCACAACCCTAAAGAAACCGTCTCCAAATTCGGCATACGATGGGTCACGACCCTGAGGCCATTTGTAAGCGTGGTAACCTCTGGTTTCATTCCTGTCCCTCGCTGTATGCGCGGACAGACTCTTCAACTGTGGCCTCAATCTGAGCGAGGTCGTTGTCGATCGTCGTGAAGCGCTCCTGCGCCGTGAGCAGGCCGGAAAGGTGCGCGGGCAGAACCGGCCGCTCACCCACGATTTTTTCCATCGCATCTGGGAACTTGGCTGGATGCGCGGTCGCCAAGACCACTTGGGCCAAATCGCTGTCAGCCGAAATCACCCGATCAGCGGCGACCAGACCGCACGCCGTGTGAGGATCGGCAAGGTATCCGCGTTCGGCCTTGAGGCTGCGTATCGCGTCGGCAACGTCGTCCTCACTGGCTGCAGCAGCGGCAAAGTCGTGCCGGAATGTATCCAGGAGAGGGCCCAACTCAAAGCGGCCGGTATCTTTCAATGTTTGCATCTTTTTTCTGATGAGAGCCGCATCCCGACCCGAAGCCTCAAACAGATAGCGCTCAAAATTGGAAGAGATCTGGATGTCCATGGACGGTGATGAGGTGGCGACAACACCGTGCATCTCGTATGCACCGGTTGCGAGCGTTCGCGGCAGGATATCGTTCACGTTGGAAGCGATGACAAGCTGCGCGATGGGAAGACCCATGCACCTTGCCGCATAGCCGGCGAAAATGTCGCCGAAGTTTCCAGTCGGAACGGCAAACGAGATCGCACGGTTCGGGCCGCCAAGCGCAAGAGAAGCCGCGAAGTAATAGGTAATCTGTCCGGCAATGCGCGCCCAGTTGATCGAATTGACCCCGGACAATCGAACGCGATCGCGAAAGGCGTGGTCGTTAAACATTCCTTTCACGAGAGCCTGACAGTCGTCGAAAGTTCCGCGCACGCTGACGGCATGAACGTTGGACTCTTTGGGCGTGGTCATCATGCGGCGCTGGACGTCGGACACGCGCCCCTCAGGAAACAGGATCACGATGTCGACGCGCTGTGAGCCGCGAAACGCCTCGATTGCCGCACCACCAGTGTCGCCCGATGTCGCGCCCACGATGGTCGCGCGCTCGCCGCGCTTTGCCAGGACATGGTCCATGAGGCGCGCCAAGAGCTGCATCGCCACGTCCTTGAAGGCGAGTGTGGGGCCGTGGAATAGCTCAAGGATCCATCGGTTGGGCCCGACCTGGACGAGGGGCGTGACCTCGGGATGGTCAAAACGGGCATAGGCGTCCTGCGTCATGGCCAAGAGCTCAGCGCGGGTTATCGCCTCTCCGACGAAGGGATGAATGACTTCGGCGGCAATCTCGGCAAACGGCTTGCCGGAGAAGGCCGCGATCGCATCTCGGGAGAGCGTGGGCCAATCCTCGGGCAGATAAAGCCCGCCATCGCGCGCCAAGCCCGCAAGCAGCACGTCTTCAAATCCAAGCGCTGGCGCTTCACCTCTGGTCGAGATGTAGTTCAAACGTCGTGACCTCTGTTTTGAGGGGGTCCACTTGCCAATGCTCGCACCCTAGTGCGCAGGGCTGCGGGGAACAAGCAAGCGCCGGCGACTTTCAACGACGCCGTAGAAACAGGCCCAGATTGCGCCGTTCGGACTGTGCAGGGCACCTGCGTCAGCCAACCGGCCGCTCTAACCGAGAGATAGCAAAGAAGACAAATACGGCAAGGAGGGCGGCAGCGAGCCCATACCAGGTCAGTGCATATTCCAGGTGGCGGTTGGGCAGCTCAACGCGCGTCGTCCCACCCCGCGGCCAGCCCCCCGGCGGCGGCGGCTCGGCTTCCGCATCAACCATGAAGGACGCCAATCTAGGCTGGTCGGCGCCAAAGGCCGTGGCCGCCATCGCGTCCAGATCGCGCCAGTACCAGATGTTCTTGTCGACGTCATTGGCGGGCGTGAAGGTCCCGGGGATTTCTGCCGCGCGAACCAGACCCACGACCTCGACTTCACCGGAAACCTGCCCCTCGGGGCGCTTGGCAGCGTCCTTAAGTTCGAGGGGGACATAACCCCGATTGACGAAGACCACGCTTCCATCGGCCATGACCAGTGGCGTGATGACGTGATAGCCGGGTCCATATCGACTGTCGTGGGCGTAGAGATAGATCTCCTTGTCGTGCAGGAAATGGCCGTTCGTCGCAACACGCAGATATTCGATGCCTTCGCCGCTGCCTTTGCGCGCCTCAGCGTTGGCAAGGGCGACGGGCTCACCATGTGAACGCGCCGCGATATCGGCGATCAGACCCTGCTTCCACTCAAGACGCTTGAGCTGCCACGTGCCAAGGCCGAGCAGGAGAGCAATGCCCAGAACGGTCATCAACGCCGGCCAAAGCAAGCCCTTTGATTTCATTTCATTGAACATCGGGTAACAGCGCGCACCATGCCGGGTTCAGTCCGACGCAAGGCGCCCCTCCTCAGCCTTGTGCTTGTACTGCAAGGCGGTCAGCAGCGCCTTGAGGAAACGCAGCAGGCCAACCGCGAGGAGCGGGGTGAACACTCCCCATAGCACGACATGCACCCACACCGCCGGCTCGTAGGTGAACTCCACATAGAGGGCCAGGCCGAGAACCACAAACCCCAGGATAAAGATCGCAAAGACGGCCGGGCCATCTCCGGTATCGATAAAGTGGTAGTTCAGATTGCACGCCCCGCACTTATCCCTCAGCTCCAGGACGTTCTTGAAGAGCGGTCCCTTGCCGCAGCGAGGACAGCGCGCAAGCAGTGCTGCAACAACGGGGGAAACAGAGGTCTTGTTGGTGGTCACACCCACACTCCCAAAAAGACGCCTCCCTCAATCTAGCCAAGGAACCGCCAATGAGAAAGGCGGCGCTCTTCCCAGCGCCGCCCTTCGTTTCTGATGCGCCTTTGTCCTTAGAGCTGCACAGGATGCCCAGGATTTGGCCCTGCGCCCCAGACGTAGATGCTGGCAAACAGGAACAGCCAAACCACGTCAACAAAGTGCCAATACCAGGCGGCGGCTTCGAACCCGAAATGTCCCTTCGGCGTGAAATGGCCACTCATTGCGCGCAGTAGGCAAATGATCAGGAAAATCGTTCCGATGATCACGTGCGCACCGTGGAAGCCTGTCGCCATGAAGAACGTCGAGCCATAGATGTGGCCGCCGTAGCTAAACGCGGCATGGATGTATTCCCATGCCTGCAGGCCCGTGAAGGTTATGCCGAGAACGACCGTCAGGAAGAGCGCGAGAACCAGAGAGCCGCGGTCGTCCTTCAGGAGCGCGTGGTGCGCCCAGGTCGCGGTGACGCCCGAGGTGAGCAGGATCAGCGTGTTGAGAAGCGGAATGCCCCACGGATCGAAGGTATGTTCGAAGATACCCGGGGTGGGATCGCCGTTCGCCGGAATCGTTACGCCCGTTCCATCCGCCGGCACAGGCGGCCACTGCCCGCCGAGCAACTGATCGCGCACGACCATTCCCACTGTGGTGTCGCTATTCAGAAGATCATACACGCCGGCAGGAAAGAGGGAGGCATCGAAATAGGCCCAGAACCAGGCAAGGAAGAACATAACTTCCGATGCGATGAAGAGGATCATCCCATAGCGGAAGTGTAGCTGGACAACCGGCGTATGGTCGCCCTCTGCACCTTCACGGATGACGTCACGCCACCAGACAAAGGCGCTGGAAACGACGCCAAGTACACCCACTGCAAAGACCCAAGGTCCGTTCACGCCAAACAGGCCGGCACCGCCCCCAAGCGAGCGCATCCAAATGATGGCGCCGAAAGCCATGACCAACGCCGAAATAGAGGCGGTTATCGGCCAAGGGCTTGGATTGACGAGATGGTAATCGTGATGCTTGGCGTGCGCGCCCATGTCTTTCTCCCGTAGTCCCCGTTAGGTGTTCCCAGTCGTGTGTTACATCGCGCCGATGTTTTTTTGATTGCACTCAGCGCTCTTGCTTATCGATTTCTAGCCTCCACTCGCCTTTTTGTCAGCGGTCGTCTGGCCAAGCTGCTTGGGCTCATCGACTGCATAGAAGGTATAGGAGAGCGTCAATTCAGATAGGTGAGCGGTGTCGTCGTCGTCGGCAAAAGCGGTATCGACAAAGAAGGATACCGGCATATCCGCGGATTCGCCCGGCTCCAGGCGCTGCTCGGTAAAGCAGAAGCACTGAACCTTATTAAAGTGAATGCCTACGGCTTCCGGCGTCACATTGAAGACGGCGGTCCCTGTGATCGGCCTTGTCGACGTGTTTGTGGCCCGATAGAACGCCAGCGCGCTCTCGCCAATCTTCACGTCGAGTTTTCGCTGAACCGGTTCAAAGCGCCATGGCAGATCCGATGCGACATTGGCGTCGAAATGAATGGTGAGGGTGCGGTCTAGCACGCGATCGGAGGGTTTTTCGGCGCGCTGCGTCGTACCTGCATATCCCGTGACCTGACAGTAGAGACGATAGAGCGGAACCGCGGCAAAGGAGAGCCCGACCATGCCCAACACAACGGCGGCGCACGACACAGCGATCACACGGTGACGCATTGCCACCGCTTTCTGATTTGCTTCGCTGCCGTTCGGCTCGGTCAATTCAAAGCTCCCATCGCGCCTTACAACGGCCGGTTCATCACGTTTCCGCCGAGGCGTATGATCGTTGCCAAATAGAACAGTATGACGAGACCGCCGAGAGCCAGCGCGATGGCAAGCGAGCGCATGCGTTGCCTCTTGCGGCGGCCCTGCTCGTCTTCAGCGTTGCTGTTCATGGCGAGTGTCACCGTCGTCGACCTCAAGCTATCCAGCGGGTCACAGCGTGCTCAACGAGCAGAACCGCGAACAACAAGAACAGATAGAGGATCGAAAATCCAAAGAGCTGGCGCGCGACCCGATCGGCTTCGCGGCCCTCAGTAATTCTGTAGACCTTCCAGGCAAGGTAAACGAAGACCGCGCCCAGGCCGATCGAGGCGATCGCGTATGCCGTGCCTCCCAGCCCAATGAACCAAGGCACAACGGCCAGTGGAGCCAAGATCAGCGAATAGAGCAGAATCTGGCGGCGCGTCTCGGCGGCGCCAGCAACAACGGGCAGCATCGGAACCCCGACGCGCTCGTAGTCGCGGCAACGGTACAAAGCCAGCGCCCAGAAATGCGGCGGTGTCCACATGAAGATGATGAGGAACATCACGACGCTTTCGATGCTGACTGAGCCCGTCACGGCCGCCCATCCGATCATTGGCGGAAAAGAGCCTGCTGCACCGCCGATGACGATGTTCTGCGGCGTGCGCCGCTTCAGCCACATCGTGTAAATGAAGACGTAGTAGCCGATCGTAAGGGCCAGCAACGCACCGGCTGTCCAATTCACCAGGACGCCGAGCGTCAGCACCGAGAACACCGACAAGACGGTACCGAAGCTTAAGGCCTCATCGCCGGTGAGCCGCCCGCGGGGAATAGGACGCGCTGCCGTACGCGCCATCCGCGCATCGATATCGGCGTCGTACCACATGTTCAGTGCGCCAGAAGCACCAGCGCCCATTGCGATGGCCAGCAACGCGACCAAGCCAATAAAGGGATGAATGGTCCCTGGGGCCGTGACCATGCCCGTCAACGCAGTGAAAACGACCAGCGACATCACGCGCGGCTTCATCAGCTCGACGAACTCGCCGACGCCTGGCTCATACGTAGAGCCAATCCGCTCAACCTCGCTCTCGACGCTCGTTCCCTGCATCTTTCTCAACCTTTTGCCTCGCAGGACGAGATCTGACCGCCCTGCTTGGCATCGTAGCGTCCTTTAGTGCCGCCGTCCGGCTGGCGGCTCCAAGGCTCGCGCTTCTAGCTTTCGACCGCAACGGGCGGAACATTCCGCCCCGCCCGTTGCCGTTCGAAACAAGTGACCACTCCTCAGTGCTGCGAAGCCTGGATCTTCGGCAGCGTCTCGAATGAGTGGAACGGAGGTGGCGAGGACAGTGTCCACTCCAACGTCGTGGCGCCCGCACCCCAAGGATTGTCGCCGGCCCTCTTGCGGGCAGCGAATGCCGCCACCATTCCGACAAGGAATACGATCGTTCCAACCGCGGTGATGTACGAGCCGGTTGAGGAGACGGCATTCCAGAATGCGAAGGCATCGGGATAGTCAACGTAGCGACGCGGCATACCGGCCAGCCCGAGGAAGTGCTGCGGGAAGAACAGCAAATTGGCGCCGATGAAGGTCAACCAGAAGTGCAGCTTCGCCAGCGTCTCGTTGTACATGTAGCCCGACATCTTCGGGAACCAGTAGTACCAGCCGGCAAAGATGGCGAACACCGCGCCAAGCGAGAGCACGTAATGGAAGTGCGCAACCACGTAGTAGGTGTCGTGTAGCGCGCGGTCGATGCCCGCATTGGCCAGCATCACACCGGTGACACCACCAACCGTAAACAGGAAGATGAAACCGAGCGCCCAGATCATCGGAACGCGGAACTGGATCGAGCCTCCCCACATCGTCGCGATCCACGAAAAGATCTTCACGCCCGTCGGGACCGCAATCACCATGGTCGCAAACACGAAGTAGGCCTGCGTGTTGAGGCTGATGCCGGCCGCGTACATGTGATGCGCCCAAACGATGAAGCCGACCAGTCCGATGGCCACCATCGCGTAGGCCATACCCAGATAGCCGAACACCGGCTTATTTGAGAACGTGGACACGACCTGACTGATCATGCCGAAGCCTGGCAGAATGAGGATGTAGACCTCAGGGTGGCCAAAGAACCAGAACAAGTGCTGGTAGAGCAACGGGTCACCACCGCCAGCGGCCGAGAAGAATGTTGTCCCAAAGTTGCGATCCGTCAGCAGCATCGTGATGGCACCGGCCAACACGGGCAGCGACAGCAGCAATAGGAACGCCGTCACGAGAACCGACCATACGAACAGCGGCATCTTGTGCAGAGTCATGCCCGGCGCACGCATGTTGAAGATGGTCGTGATGAAGTTGATGGCACCGAGAATTGACGAAGCACCCGCCAAGTGGAGAGCAAGAATTGCGAAGTCCACCGCCGGTCCTGGATGGCCGGATGTCGAAAGCGGCGCATAAACCGTCCATCCGGTACCGGCACCATTGCCTCCCGGAGGACCTTCTACGAACAACGACGTCAGCAGCAGCGCGAAAGCGACGGGCAGCAACCAGAACGAGACGTTGTTCATGCGCGGGAAAGCCATGTCCGGCGCCCCGATCTGCAGCGGCACGAACCAATTGCCAAATCCGCCGATCATAGCTGGCATGACCATGAAGAAGACCATGATCAGCCCGTGGCCAGTCACGAACACATTGTAGAGGTGGCCATTGGCGAAATACTGCAGGCCGGGCTCTTGAAGCTCCAGACGGATGCCGATCGAAAGCGCACCGCCCACGAGCCCCGCAAAGATTGCGAACACCAAGTACATCGTGCCGATGTCCTTGTGGTTCGTGGAGAACAGCCATCGTCCAATGCCGTAAGGCTCATGTTCATGATCGTCATGAGCCGCTTGTGTCGTGCTTCCCATTGTGCGTCCGCCCTGTCCGTTCGGTTAGTGCGTTTTGTCCCGACTATCGCCCGGGAATGATCGAGCTCTCGCCCCTTCTTTTTGAATTACTGCGCTTGCGGCGCGGCAGCCTCAGCAATCTTGCGCGAGCCTGCCTGCTCAAGAGCGGCCTCCTTGAGGAGGTCTTTCGCCTTGTTGAGAAGATTTTTCTTCTCTTTCAGTTTCTCGCGGCGCTTTTGCTTGTCTGGCTCAGCTCGTGCATCCGTGCCAGCCTGATTGGCGGCCTGCATCGCATCCAGCCAAGCCGTGAAGGTCTCTTCCTTCACGACGCGCACGCCGATCGGCATGAAGGCGTGATCCTTACCGCAAAGTTCCGAGCACTGGCCGTAGAAAATACCTTCGTGCGTTGGCTTGAACCACGTGCTGGTGATGCGTCCGGGGACGGCATCCACCTTTGAACCGAAGGAGGGGATCGTCCAGTCGTGGATGACACCATCAGGCGCCGCCGTCACAAGCATGTTGACGACCTTGTTGACGGGAACGACGACCTCGTTATCGACGGCGAGCAATCGCGGAGCCGGGATGCCCTCAGCAATCAGCTCATCGCGCGAGCTATCATCGAGCATGCGCGTCTCGAACTTGAAGCCGCCGTTATCGAGATACTCATGTTCCCAGTACCACTGGTGGCCGGTCGCCTTTAGCGTCAGGTCAGCTTTGGGATAGCTGTATTGGAAGTTAAGAAGTCTGAAGGAGGGGATCGCTATTGCCACAAGGATGAGGATGGGAATAACGGTCCAGGCAACTTCAAGAATTGTGTTGTGAGCCGTCTTCGATGGGTTTGGGTTCGAACTCTCTTTGAAACGGAACATCACGTAGAGCATCAGGAGCAGCACGAAAACGGTGATCGTCACGATGATAATGTTCACGAAATTGTATAACTTGTGAATCTCTTCCGAAACCGGCGAGGCCGCTGCCTGAAGTCCTATCTCGCCCGGCGATGGCTGCCCCATGCCGGCTAGTGCAGGTGCCGCCAAGAGAAACAGGCTCGCAAGCGCTAAGGCTGGCGCCGAGCAAAGCAGTCGTCTCAACATTCGTCCGCTCCTAGTGCTGCTCGGCTCTGCGACCGAGTCTCCTCCCCAACACAGATCACCTGCGTGATTGTCTCCGGCAAATAAACCCATGGCCTCCCGGCATCAGGCCTAAACCTATGCCGATGAACACCCCCGTAGGCAAGACACAGGTTCCCTGCTCAGCAAAAGAGCACAATCGTTTTCTATGTCTCAAGTCAAGCTTTATGCGGCATATCCACGCGCGGAGTGTCCTGAATATCCTGACTTATGTCGGCAGGCCGCGCAGAGCCCGGCACCATCCAAACTTTGGCCCGAATCCCAGCCGACGAGATAATGTACGATTTGAGGGGATGAACCTTCATCCTATGCAGGCTAGATCCTATGCAGGCTAGCGCTCGAACCGGTCCCGCGTCCCACCCTACCAAACCCTAGGAGCACCCGTGTGCGGTACGACCTTCTCGCCCACGCTTTCACACGCTGGAGCGTGCGCCGTTCACTGAAGTCTTTGCTGCACTGCGGCGGACACATCTTGGCAATCGCCGCCCTGTTCTTCGTCTGCCCCTCGACCATCGCACAGGAAGGCACCGTCAAGGCGCAGCACGGCGACTGGCAGATCGTGTGCAAAGAGCCGCCACCCGGCGCCAAAAACGAAGTCTGCGCGCTGGTACAGAGCGTGACGGCCGAGGATCGCAATAACATCGGCCTGACGGTATATTTTCAGAAGTTCTCGAATGGCACACGCGTCTTGAGGGTGTTTGCACCACTCGGCGTGCTTCTGCCGCCCGGACTCGGTCTGAAGATCGACGACAAGGACGTCGGCAACGCGCCATTCCTGCGTTGCCATTCTTTCGCGTGCTATGCCCAGGTTGTTCTCGAAGACAAGCTGATCGAACAGCTCAAGAATGGTAAGACGGCGATCTTCATCATCTTCCAAACAGAAGAAGCCGGAATCGGTATCCCCATTTCGCTCGCCGGGTTCAGTGCGGCACTTGACGAATTAAAGTAGGCGCAACCGCGCGCAGCAATTGGCGCGAACACAATAGTGCGCTCGCGCCATGCTGCCTCACCTGCGCGCAACGTTTGGTATGGTCCCCGCCGTCTAAGCGACTTTGCGCTGGCGGACCCGCTCAGCTGGTCTTTGCTGCTCGACTGGGTCGGGAAACGTTATGTACTCGTGGGCATCGCGCACCTTGTCAGCCGCGGATCCAAAAGAGTATGCGCTGAACCCCAATGGCTCCAGGGCCTCGACCATTTTGCCCGCACACTCCGAGTACTCCTGAAATGCCGTGTGCCAGAAATGCATTTGCTCGTTCATAAAATCTTGCGGCGTCCGGCACCGACTGAGCCGGCCGGGAAAATCGAAGTACGCCTGGCTCCGGCGGTTCAACAGCCCCAACGTCTCGAGCTGACAACGGCCGAAGCTTTTTACAATAGGGTCGTAGGCTTCGCCCATGGACTCAAGGCCACTGAAACAAAGGTGAAGATAAGTATGTAAGGGCGAACTGGCGTTCGCCTGCGCGCTTGATGCGACAGAAACCATCGTACGCCTCCCTGGGTCTGGACGGCCTTGTCTCGGCGGGGGAGCCTGGGCTGCGACCGTCTCATTCGAGGGCCTGGGCCCTCTGCTCAAAATACTAGCACTCGAACCGGTCCGAAGAATGACTGTATCGGTGCCCATCACATAAGAAAGCAGGGGATAACTATCTAGACCTCTTGGTCGTTGATGTGACTTCACAAGCTGTTGCTAAGACGCAGCGGCCTGCATCACTCGTACTGTCATCTGCTTTCCCGTGACGTTGATCCCATCGCTATCCAAACCCCTTGCGCGGTTCTAACTACGGTTGACTCTGCGCGACTTCTGCAGCTTCATCGTGAGATTGAACGCGTGTTTTGGAAAGCTGCGCTCGCGTAGCGCGTAACTCGTTCGCCTTCCTAGTCAACCTATGTGAATTTCAAACTGAGACAGTACCTGGGGGAGGCGACCACAGTTGCGTTGCGTTTTACCTTGGCCTGCAGCCGTATGGTCGGGGTGGCGGGATTGTTGTGCCAGCTCTGCACCCCAGTGCGTGCTGATGACCCGCCTCAGTACGGTTGGCGCGAGGTTTGGGCGGGCGCCGACGTCTCCAGCCACAACTGGCTTCTTTATTCCGGCGCAACCATTGCACCCAACAGCGACATGTTCAGTGATGGGCTGCGCCTGCGTGCCGCAACGGGTTATGGCCAATATCGCTATAGCGGCGTGCGTGGCGGCGCACTTCAGTCTTTCACCGCGCAAACGTTCTTTACCGATGCGCTCGTAGGCTACCTGAAGAGACTCGGTCCGCTGACGGCGAAGGCCTTTGTCGGTGTTTCGGCGATACGGCACGACATTAGCCCAATCGATCCGGACAACCCGGTGCAAGGGGTCGAATACGGGCCAAAGGCCGTCGCCGAGCTCTGGCTCAACATGGGCTCCAATGCTTGGTCATCACTCGATCTCAACTGGACTAGCGCCTATGAGACGTATGCCGGACGTGTTCGCACCGGCTACCGCGTGTTTGAAGATGTCTCGATCGGTCTGGAAACGCTCGTCAACGGAAATGAACTGGACAAGGACGCCCGTTGGGGCGCGTTCGTTCGTTATGCGTGGGAAACTGGCGAGATCTCTCTTGCGGGCGGCATAGCTGGGCACTTTTTCGACGACGCCAACGCTGAGACGGAACCCTATGCAACGATCAACTGGTTGATGCAGTATTGAAGCACGTGCACTTCAATCGTTGGCGAAGACAGCGGATGCGACACGAACGACTTACAGCAGCATTGATTACTGGTGTCGGCCTCGTGGCGGCCTCAGGCCTTCCGGCCAGCCCCGCACAGGCTCAGACCTGTTCAACCGACCTTGTGACGGCGCGCGGAGAACCGGCAAGTTTTGAATGGCTCGCGCGCACGAAGGCCCGCGCCAACTGGCGTCGAAAGGTACGCGCAACGCCGGACCTGGGAACCCAATATTCAACCTGGTCCAAGGCCAAAAATGCCGAGGAGCGGTGCCTGACTGGGCCCGAGGGCACCGTCTGCGTGTTTTCCGCGGTCCCCTGCGCGCCCTGACCCCTTTTGGATCTCCCCCCTAGGCAACCTCCCCGCGATCGCTTCGGTTGGCCGCAAAACCAGGGCATCCAACTGGTAAGGGCCCCCCGTCGGAGAGTTGTTGATCACGCCTTGACGTTGCCAACATCCTGTGCAAACAAAACGGTCGTTCGTTTTGTTTTCGTCCGCACACCCCCATATCTTCAACATAGTTAACCACTCCAGAGCGCCGAAACACCGATGCCAAAACTCAAACCAGCCACCCAGGCCGCCCGCCGCGAGCACATTCTCGACGCAGCCGAGCTTTGCTTTGCGCGCGCAGGCTTCCATCGCACAACGATGCAGGACATCTGCAAGGAAGCGCAGATCAGTCCGGGCGCCCTCTATGTGTATTTCGCCTCGAAGGAGGATCTGATCGCGGGCATTGCAGAACGCGATCGCGCCGGTTTTGCAGAGCGCTTCGCTGAGGTCTCAAACGCACCAGATTTCATGAAAGCGCTGTCAGCGCTCGGCGAGCACTACTTTGCGGAAGAGCCTGCTTACAAGCGCACCATGTGCATTGAGATCGGTCTGGAATCGACGCGCAACGATCACGTCGGCGAGATCTATCGTTCCGTTGACCGCTACGTAAGTAAGAGCTTCGAGGAACTCTTCAGCCGGCTTGCCGCTGAGGGACGGATTTCCCCCGACGTCGACATTCCGACGCTGGCAAAAGTCTTCTTAATTATCGGCGACGGCACGTTCTGGCGCCGTGCGATCGACCCTGACTTTGACCCTCAGACGGTCGTACCAGCCGTCATGGACCTCGTTGGCAAGCTGCTCAATCCGGCCCCTGCAGAGGCACCTGCACCTTCCATTGAAAAGAAAGCGTTGGAGCCCAGCCGATGAAAAAGCTGCTCATCACATTGCTGGTCCTTGCCGCGCTGGCGGCTGGAGGCTACGCGGGCCGAGACAATCTGGCGTCAGCCATGGCGGCGTTCCAAGAATGGCGAACCGAACACACAAAGGCTGCCAAGACCGAGCCTAAGGGCACTCCGCCGCCTGCCGTTTCGGTGCTCAAGACTGAAGCTGCCCCCTTCACCGAGACGGTCGCAGTCACGGGCTCGCTCGTGCCTCGCGATGAGATTCTGGTCGCACCAGAAGTGGAGGGCTTTCGCGTTCTCGAACTCAAAGTCGACGAGGGTGACCAGGTCAAGAAAGGCGACGTTCTCGCAATACTGGTTCAAATTTCACTGAACGCCCAACTTGCACAGAACGATGCAGCACTGGCACGCGCGGAAGCGGCCATCTCGCGTGCCAAAAGCCAGATCGTTGAGGCAACCGCACGGCTCGAGCAAGCCAAGTCTGCCTTTGAACGTGCCAAGCCGCTGAAGAATTCAGGCTATCTGTCGGGCAGCACCTATGACGAGCGCGATGCTGCAGCTAAGACGACGCAGGCCCAGCTTGTCGCCGCCCGCGATAGCCTCAAGGTCGCACAAGCAGAGAAGGCCCAGGTCGAAGCACAGCGGAGCGAGCTTGAGTGGCGCCGCTCCAATACACAGGTGAAAGCCCCGGCCGATGGCTTGATCTCGCGCCGCACTGCGCGCATCGGCGGACTGGCCTCCTCGATCGGACAGCCAATGTTCCGCATCATCGCCAACGGCGAGGTCGAACTCGACGCTGAGGTGCTCGAGACGGAACTGGTGAAGATCAAGATCGGCCAAAAGGCGCGCGTCAACGTCGCCGGTGTCGGTGATGTCGAGGGAACGGTGCGTCTTATCTCTCCCGAAGTCGACAACGCCACGCGACTTGGACGCGTGCGCATTTTCCTGGGCGACGATCCCAGCCTCCACATAGGCAGTTTCGGCAGCGGCGTGATCACCACGGCACACAGCCGCGGCCTCGCTGTGCCTGCTACAGCAGTGATGTTCGGGCCCGACGGCGCGTTCGTTCAGGTCATACGAAGTGACCGCGTCGAAAGCCGCAAGATCAAGACCGGACTCGTCGCCGATGGATTCGTCGAGGTCCACGACGGACTTGCTGAAGGCGATATCATCGTCGCCAAAGCTGGAACCTTCTTGCGTGACGGAGACACCGTGCGCGCAATTCAGCCCAGTGCCAAGATCAGCGAGGCAAAATAATGCGCCTCAATATCTCAGCCTGGTCGATCCGCAAGCCCGTCCCGTCGATCGTGCTTTTTGCCGTGCTGACGCTGCTCGGCGTGATGAGCTTTATCAATCTGCCGGTGACGCGGTTCCCCAACATCGACATCCCCGTTGTCTCCGTAACCATTACCCAATCGGGTGCCGCACCGGCAGAACTCGAAAGTCAGGTGACGCGTGAGGTCGAGGATGCCGTCGCCAACATCACCGGCGTAAAGCACATCGTATCGACAATCACAGACGGTAGCTCGCAAACAGCGATGGAGTTCCGGCTTGAGGTCGATCAGGATCGCGCCCTGAATGACGTCAGAGATGCGATCGCCAAGATCCACCAAGATCTACCCCGGACCATTGACGAGCCCATCATCCAGCGCATCGATGTTGAGGGGCAGTCGATCCTGACGCTCGCCGCCTCTTCTCCCGGCATGACGCTCGAAGAGCTGTCGTGGTTCGTCGACGACGTCATCAAGCGGAATCTTCAGGGCCTGAAAGGTGTGGGTCGCGTTGAGCGCTACGGCGGTGTCGACCGTGAAATTCGAATTCTGCTCGATCCAGACCGGCTTTTGGCGTTTGGCATTACAGCTGCCGAAGTAAACGCCCAGGTGCGCGCAACCAATGTCGATCTCGGCGGCGGGCGAGGCGAGGTTGGCGGCCAGGAGCAGGCAATCCGAACTCTGGCCGGTGCGCGGCGCGTTGAGGATCTGGCCGAAACCAAAATCGTCATTCCCGGCGGGCGCGAAGTGCGTCTCAAGGACTTGGGCCGCGTGATCGACGACGCCAGCGAGCAGCGCTCTTATGCGCGCTTCAACGGAGAGCCCGTCGTCACGTTCAGTGTGTTTCGCGCGAAAGGTGCTAGCGAGCTTTCGGTCGCCGAAATAGTCGAAGCCAAAATTGCAGACCTCAAAGCGCAGTATCCCAACGTCGAAATCACTAGGGTTGACGATGCCGTCAGCTATACAATCGGAAACTACCATGCCGCCTTGGAAACCCTCATTGAGGGGGCCGTACTGGCCGTCCTTGTCGTATTGGTCTTCCTGCGCAACGTCCGCGCGACATTAATTGCCGCCGTGGCGCTTCCTTTGGCGGCCATCCCGACGTTCTGGGCGATGAGCGCACTCGGTTTCTCGCTGAATCTCGTCAGCCTTCTCGGGATCACGCTTGTCACCGGCATTCTTGTCGACGATGCCATCGTCGAAATCGAAAACATCGTGCGCCACATGCGCACCGGCAAATCACCTTATCAGGCGTCGTTGGAGGCGGCCGACGAGATCGGTTTGGCGGTGATCGCCATCTCGCTAACGATCGTCGCAATCTTCGTGCCGGTCTCATTCATGGACGGCATCGCCGGCCAGTACTTCAAACAGTTTGGACTGACGGTTGCGATCGCCGTTCTCTTCTCGCTCTTGGTTGCGCGTCTCATCACACCAATGATGACGGCCTATCTCATGCGCCCTGTGCCAGAGAAAGAAGAAGGCGGCGGCCTCGTGATGAGGCTTTATGCGGGTTTCCTCGCAGGCACGTTGAAGGTGCGCTACCTCACGCTGCTGGTTGGCCTAGGGCTTTTTGCAGGCTCGATCTACGCCACGACGCTGCTACCGACGGGATTCATTCCTGATGAAGATACCTCACGCGTCGTCGTGTCAGCCGAACTGCCGCCAGGTGCCACACTTGAGGATACCCTGGCGACGACCGACGAGATGACCAAAGCCCTCAATAAGATACCCGAGGTGCAAAGCGTCTTTGCGCTCGGCGGCACCAGTCCGACGGGAAGCCTAGAGGTCCGCAAAGCTGCACTCTTTGTCCACCTGGTTCCCAAGACGGAACGCAAGCTGTCGCAAAAGACCTTGAAGGGAGTCATCTCTGAGAAGCTTGCCGATATCCCCGACACACGCGCTTGGTACGTGAACGAGCGCGGTGAGCGCGAGCTTTCGTTCTCAATTCTTGCTCACGATGGTGACCGGCTCGCTGAGGCGGTCAACAAGATCGAAAGCGGTCTGCGCAACGTTCCCGGCTTCAACAACGTCGCCGCCAGCACCTCGATCGACCGACCCGAGCTTCGCGTGTTACCCAAGTTCGATGCAGCAGCGCGCCTCGGCGTCTCGCCAGACCAGATCGCGCAAACAATTCGCGTGGCGACGATCGGCGACATTGGCGCCAACCTCGCCAAGTTCAACGCAGGCGATCGGCTCGTGCCCATTCGCGTACAGCTCGAGGAAAACGCCCGCACCGATTTTCAGCGGCTCCAAAACTTGCGCGTAACGAGCGCGCAGGGCAAATCGATCCCCCTCACGGCGGTGGCGGACATCGAATTTGGGCGCGGGCCCAGCTCGATTGATCGGTACGATCGTGAGCGGCGCGCCGTGATCGGCGTCGATCTTGTCTCTCGCTACGCGTTGAGCAGCGCCCGCGAAAAATTTCTCGAGGTCGTCGAAGAGCAAAAGCTGCCGGATGATGTTTGGCTCCAGCCGTCGGGCGATGCCGAGATTCAGGACGAAGTCGCCGAAGGCTTCCTTATGGCCATGGTCACCGGGCTCATGATCGTATTTGGCGTCCTCGTTCTCTTGTTTGGTAGCGTGGCTCAGCCCGTCACCATCCTCTTGTCGCTACCGCTGTCGTTCGGCGGTGTCGTGCTCGCACTCTTGGCGACCAACAACCCGATCAGCATGCCCGTCTACATCGGCATGCTGATGCTGATGGGAATCGTGACCAAGAACGCCATCATGCTGGTCGACTTCGCAGTTGAGGAGGTGGCCAGGGGAACAGAGCGGATCGAGGCGGTGATCGAGGCCGGACGCAAGCGGGCACGTCCCATTGTCATGACGACACTTGCGATGGTTGCGGGCATGGTGCCCAGCGCCCTGGCATTCGGAGACGGCGGCGAGTTTCGCTCGCCCATGGCCATTGCGGTGATTGGCGGCCTTCTCGTTTCGACGGTGCTGTCTCTGATCTTCGTGCCATCCTTCTTCACGGTCATGGATGACGTCGGCTACCTGCTTTGGCGCCTCTTTGGAGGTTTTGTCACGCCAGCGGACGAGCCGGACCGCGGCACAACAGACGTTCACGCGGCCCTAAAGGCTGACGCGCAGAACGCCCCGCCCAGGATAGCTGCGGAATAGCCTGCTGAAAGCAAATCGGGCGGCCTCTTAAGACGCCGCCCGAAACAAACTCGATTGGTGCGTGAAAATCGAACTGTTAGTTCGTTGTCGGTTCCGTCGATGCTGTTGCGTTGTGACGGAAGAATACGTCCACACGCATGCCCGTCAGAAGTGGCGGTGAGCCGTCAAGATCAACGACAGCCTCCAGAACCTCGACGTCGTTGGGACGGCGCGGTCCGCGCGTGGCGATACGCGGCGTCGATAGGGACTGCGCAATCGAACTCACGCGACCCGTGAACTCCTGATCGGGATAGGCATCAGCGCGCACAACTACCCGCTGACCAACCCTAATTTTCGCAGCATCCCGCTCCTCGACCTCCGAGCGCACCGAAAGTGCACCAAGATCGCCGAAGATCAGCAGCGTGTTTTCAGGAGACGGAATGGCGAGTTCGCCTTCCTTGGCCATCACATTGAGGACCGTGCCGTCGGTCAACGCGCGAACGCGCGTGCGCTCAACTGCCAGCTCCGCAGCCGCCAAGTCAGCGCGCGCGATCGCCAGCGCCGATTCGAGTTGGCTCGGGTCAGGCATGCCAGACTTGGCTTCCACCGTCGCCAGATTGGCACGCTCGTCGGTGAGCTTCGTTTCAGCTTCGCTCAACTTGGTACGCGCATCATCGACGACCTGTTGCGAGCCATCACCGGCGCGAAACTCCGTCATGGCATCATCGAACACCTGACGGGCGCCAAAGACTGCCCGCTCGGCATCAGCGACGGCATCGGCTGCATTGCGCCGTTCCTTGGAAAGTCCACTTACGGATTTGTCGTCGCGCTCACCCAGCCGCATATCCTCTTGCGCTGTAGCCGATTCAAGCTTGGTGCGGGCCAGGCGGTCATCGAGGCGGATCAGAAGATCGCCGGCCTTAACGCGATCGTTCACATCAACACCAATGTCCATGATCTTGCCGGAAACTTCGGCGGCGATGCGAACTTCTCCGTTCTGGGGCTCCACGCGGCCAGTCGCGGACGCAGCCCAGGCGCCAGCGGTCTTTGTGCTCGCTGCCTGCGCCGGCTTTTCCGCCTCACCGGTAGCGAGTTTCGCCGTGTCTTGCTCTGCGGGTTTCAACAGGCTGCTGTTGACCCAGTAACCGATGGCAACCGCCAATACAGCGGCGACGCCAAGTGTAATGACTGTCGAATTGACTTTAACCATGGGCCTTGCGCCTCTTCGTAAGATCTGCGATTTCCGGTGCGTCGAGTCCTTCCGGACGACGCTCTTCGCCAACAATCAATCCATCCTCGATCCTTATGACCCTATCGGCATAACTCAGGGTGCGAGGGTCGTGAGTGACCGCAAGAACGCTGCGGTCTTGTTCTTTTGCGATGCGCGCCAATAGCGCCATGACGGCATGACCGTTCTCACTATCGAGCGCAGCCGTGGGTTCGTCCGCCAGCACGAGCGAGGGCGAGCTTGCAATCGCGCGTGCGACTGCAACGCGCTGTTGCTCTCCGCCGCTGAGATTGCCGGGATAGCTCTTCAGCCGGTAGGCCAATCCAACGTCCCGCAACACCTCTTCGGCACGGTTCGAAGCGGGGAAACCCCTTTGCCCGCGCACGTCCAGAGCGATGCGGACATTCTCCAGCGCCGTTAGCGTTGGGAACAAGTTGTAGGACTGGAATATGAAGCCCATGTGCTTGCGCCGGAGATCGGCAAGCCGCTCGGGCGACAGGCGGTCGGTCGGAACGCCCGCAATCTTTAGCGATCCCGCCGTGGGTGTGAGAATGCACCCCAAGATCGAAAGAAGCGTGGTCTTGCCGCTGCCGGACGGCCCCATCAGCAAAGTTAGTTCGCCAGGAACAAGCGTCAGGTCAACGCCCTTCAAGGCGCGTACCATGCCGGCGCCGGAACCCAGCTCCTTCACGATATTCTTGGCTTCAAGTACAGGTTTGCGACTCATTTGCTGAACACCGTTGCCGGATCAATTTTTGTTACCTTTACGATCGCGGAGAGCGCAGAGATTGCGCACATGCCGACCGTTAGTGCGAATAACCAGAATGCCAACCCCGGTGTCATTACCAATGGCAAGGCCGTGTTCTTACTCAGCACCAGGACGCCAAGTGCGATCGCCATGCCCAGCGCATAGCCGATCACCGCGCTTAGTCCCGCCTGGGCCAAGATCACCGTATGGATATAGGCCGAGGACGATCCAAGGGCGCGCAGCGTGGCAAACTCGCTGAGGTGGTCCTTCGTGCTCGAATACAACGTCTGCGCAACGATGACCGTTCCGACTAGGCTGCCGAGCAATGCGCCGCCAATCAATGCGACGCCGGCTCCTGTACGGAATAGCCACTGCTTCAAACTGCGATCGCGGAATTCTTGCTGTGTGAGAACTTCGGCTCCGTCGAGACGGCTGCTCAGCTCATTGCGCACCTTGTTGGGATCAGCTCCCGGCTCCAGCTGCACGAGGTAGAAGGTCGTGGTTTCCCCGATGGAACCAAGCAAGCTGCGCGCACGGTTCAGCGTCGTATAGGCGTAGGGTGACTGCGTGAACGAGCGAACGCCGTCTGTCAGTGCCCTCACACGAACGCGGCCTGTAGCAATCTGCGCCGTGTCGCCAATGCCCTTTATGCCCAATTCACTGAGATAAGTTTGATCAACGGCGACGGCCTCCGGCGCCTTGATGTCTTCCCAGGTTCCTTCCGTGAGAGACCACGGCTCAAGGCCCCCATCTTCTGCATCAGTGCCGACGACCACGACGCGCGTGCTACCGCCCTCGGGCTTGCGCCATTCGGCAAACTTGACGATCAGCGGGATGACAGCCTTCACACCGGGCGTCGCCAATGCTTGGTGGCGCTCGCGAGGCGTCAGCAACATGCCGCCATCCTCGAAGCTCTTGGCTCCATAGATGGTGATCCAGAGATCGGCCTTCGCATGATCGATGTTCGCCGTGATCATGTGACTCGAGCCGAGATAAAGCCCCAGCTGAACGGCCACGAGAACGATCGAGAACAAAATGCCGATAAGCGTCACCGCCAACCGGACTCGATCATGGAACAAGTTTCGAAACGCAAGCGTCAAGATCATCAATTCATCCCGAGATGACGAGGAAAATCGCATCGTGTCCTTTGACACGGCTCTAATGTTGCGGCGCGAGTATCCCTCGAAGGTGGCCCTGAAAAGGCATTCTCTTCTTAAAGAGTTGCCTTCTGGTTGCGAGATTTCGCCTCATATGGGGTGGGCGGCGTCTAAGCGCCACTCACAAAGCTTTAACCAAAGGCAGTCAAATCTTCATGTGGGAAGCAATGGGCAAGGTGGCCAACATTGCTCCTTAGCGAGAGCTTTGGTCCGATTAGGGACCTCTGACCAGCTTTCGCCGCTTTCAAAGCCTAAAGCGATATCGATAACTGGCACAACATCGACATTAGCACCATGCGTCATGATCTACACTTCCTAAGACCCTGTTTTTCTTCGCGCTTTCTGCGCTCTTCTAGCGTATTGATGGCGGCGTTGACTGGCTTTGGAGCCGCTGCTGCCGCTGCCGGCATGCCGCGGGAAGCAGGCGTCTGGTTCAATCAGTCCAAACGGGGCGCCGTCGAGCTACGTCCCTGTGGGGATGGACACCTTTGCGGCTATATCGTCTGGCTCAGGCAGCCAAACTCAAAGAATGGCGCGCCTCTGACCGATATTTACAATCCAAAATCGTCTAGTCGCGGCCGCCCCATCTGCGGTCTGCCGGTGCTCGGTGGCCTCAGGCCCATGTCCGATGGCAGTTGGGATCGCGGCTGGGTCTACGACCCAGAAGAGGGCAAGACCTACGACGCTGCCATCAAGCTTGCGGCCGGAGACCGCATCGTCATGACGGGCTACAAGGGGACTAAGATGTTCTCTAAGTCCTTCACCTGGAAACGCGCTCCAGCAAATCTGGTCCGGTGCGATGACAATGGGGATCCGGCTCCCAAACTTCAGGAAGCCCGGCTTGCTCCCAAGCCTCCTAAGATGGAACCCCTGCCCCCGTTGCCGGTGAAGGCGAACCTTGCGCGGGCGTCACAACTCCCGCCAATTACTCCGCCGCGACCGGTTCCAGCGGTGCGGCGGAGCTCTGCGGCAGCTCGAATGGCGTCTCAGCCTTGACGCTGAACGTCCGACTTTGCCGCGATCTCCTGGGCTTCGCCGATACGCTTGGTTAGACGCGCAGCGAATTGGATCGTGCGATCGACGACGAAGGGGCGCTGACGATCAAGCGTCACCATGTGATAGCAGTCTTCCAGAACGCATGCTTCCACCGGTCCCGCGAGCTTACGCTGGAGAAGGAAGGCATTGCTCAGATCACTCTGATCATCGTGGCGAGGGTGGAAGATCAACGCATCTTGCTTGATACGGCCCAGAAGCGGCTTCACGTTGCGCACAAGCTTACGGAACTCGTAGACGAGTCCGCCGCCCCGCCCGAACAGATCCTCGATCGCATCGCTGTCCGACTTCAAGTTATCGAGAATGAAGCTGCGCAACCGGTCATCTTTAATCCCATGAGGATCACGAGCCCGGAACTGGAAGAGCCGCGCGACAGCCTTCTGTTGAACCATGCGGAACAGGTGGAAGTACCAGGGGATCGCCCAGCCATTCGGCCAGAACGTGGGCGAATACAGCATCAATCCATGGATTGAGTCTGGACGCGATGCGGCAAGCTTCAGAGCTAGCATCGAGCCTGCGGAGATGCCACCGAGCAGCATGGTGTCACATTGCTTGGCCAGCTCGTCATGTGCCGATTCCAACGCAGCATACCAGTCGGTCCACCGCGACAGGCCCGACACATCGGTGCCGCCAGCGAGGCCAGGAAGTAGCGGGCAATAAACAGTATAGCCAGCATTCCCCAGCGCATGCGCGATGGACTTGAGTTCGATTGGGGAGCCCCCAAGGCTATGGACGAGCAACACACCGTTGCGTCCCCCTGGAATAAAAACACTGCCCCACACCGTTTTCATGTTTTCGTGTTTGTTCATTTTCGTGTTTGTACTCGCTCGCAAACTTGACGAAGAGACTTGCGCTCCAGGCCAACCTCAGGCCACTGCCACGCACCAAAGGGGCGCGACCATTGCTTCTAAACCGTCTCTTTTTCGTTTCCTCAGATTGGGCCCGATGTCACCGTACCGGCGCTCGAAGCTTTCGTAGTGCTGCCCGGTCGCCGGCTCAAATCCGGTTTCCGCATTCGCCGGACCAATTCGATTGCCCCTCTGTTGCAGGAACTCAAGATGATCGCGATTGGTCACCGCGCCGCACTCGAAGACAGACCTCATCAGCAAACCCTTACGCCCCTCCAACACAGTTGCTGCTTCAATTCAACCCGCAAAACGGTCAAAGAGGCACCAGGTCGCATCTCAAGCGGCCGCCTTCTCTAGGCAGCATTTGACGAAAACGTGGCGTGTGAGTGCTACCGTCCGCCGCGCCTGCGCGCTCATCACGCACCGCCAGCATCCGGAGTCTTGTCTTAATAACCTTTCACCACACTAGCGTCGAATGCATTGAATTTGCGAATTTTCCCGACTTCAGGCTCGTGAACAACATACTGTAACGATCTTTTGTGCGATGCAAATTACCGTGCTGTAAACATCATTAACCAGAGCCAAACCGTGTGGTTGAGCCGACACAACCGACACCAGCGCTTTGCGCAACAGGCATCGACGCGCCCCTAACGGTGTTGGCGGGAATTGGCGTCTAGTGCGTTGATCGGGCAGGCAGAAGGCCTGCAACCACATAAGCCAGCGCGGACATCGCAACCGCAAACACATAGGGCACACTCGTGAACTCGAGCAGGATGCCGGCGAGCCAAACTGCCGCACCCGTCACAAGAGCGGCAGTGGCCGAAATGGCGCCGCCGAAGTTCGTGAAAAGCCCGAACAGGGCCACGACGATCAGTCCCGCGCTGCCGATCGAGGACGCTATCTCAACGAGATCGCGAATGGTCGTCGAGCGCAGCGCGATGACAAATGCAATCAGCCCTAGGACGATCACGCAGCCGCGCGCAAAGCGAACCCGCGCAGCTTCGGAAATGTCCGGCTTCAAAGGCACGAGCAAGTTGTGTGAGATTACCGAGCCGCCAGAAAGCAGAACGGAGTCGACGGTCGAGAGGATGGCGGAGATGATGGCGCCTGCGAAAATGACATAAAGAAATGTCGGAAGAAATTTCTGCGCCAATCCAGGAACGAGCTGCTCGGCCTCACCTATACCTGGCATGATGGAGGGACCGACGATGCCCATATAGACGGGCATCAATCCGACCGTGAGATATATGATGCCACCAAGGATGCAGGCATTGCGCGCCGTACGCGCCGAGTTGGTTCCAAGAATGCGTGCAATCAACTCGATCGATACCATCGTGCCGAATATCGGGATGGCCCAACCTTCAAGCATCCCGAGGATGCCCCCGTCACCTAAATTGAAATAGGTCAGTCGTTCCGGCTCAACCTTGGCCAATCCCTCGACAAATCCACCGGTCTCCCCAGCGACGATGACGGTCAGAACCACAAGGCCGAGGATCACGGCAACTGCTTGGATGAAGTCAGTCAGTGCGTCGGCCAACAAACCGCCCAGCACCGTATAAGCGATGACGAAGACCGTCGCGATGATGATCCCTGTGACCAGTGAGACATCGGCAACCGACCCCATGACTTGGCCAAAGGCCCGGATCTGAGCCGCACCCCAGATCAACGGGCCGGGGAGGATGAGCACAACGGCCAGCCGCTCCACGCTGACCGAGTATCGGTCGCGAAAGAAGTCGGCAAAGGTCACATAGCCCCGCTTCCAAAGGGGTGCTGCGATCGTCAACCCGACGATGATCAGAGCAACGGCGTAGCCGAATGGGTCTAACGTCGCCCCTGGCAGGCCCTTCGTATAGACGGCCCCGGCAGCGCCCACGATCACCTCAGCGCCAAACCAGGTCGCAAATACGGAGAACGAAGCGATCAGCAGACCAAGCCGACGGCCGGCGTTTATGTAGTCACGCTCCGTAGCGATCTGACGGGAAACCCAGACTCCGATCGCAAACTGCAACAAGACATAGACAAGCACGCCCACAAGCACAGGATTCATAGGCTCGTCCCCCCCGACGACGGCGTGCGCCGCGCCCCAGTCCGGAGAATAAATCGCGCGCGCTGCCATCACGTCAAGGCTTCGCGGACACGGGATGGCGCCGATTTGACGTCATGCTGCGAGCGCAATCGACACTCTATAATCAAAATGATTAGATGCGGCTGGCTGTGCCACTCCCGAGGCACGGCTTTGTTGCGGAAGGGCAATCATTGGTCGCTAGCGTGCGCAGGTTTATTTCCCATTTGTTGGCCATTGCCCTTGCCGTCGGTCAGGTTGCACCTGCCGCCAACGCTCAGTCCCTCTCCAAGCCGGAATACGAGGCGTGCCAGGCGCGCGACGAAGCCTCCTTCCATGCGGCGATCGAGGCCATCTCAATCAAAGCGCTGAACGTCGGCATCGCAAATGTCGATTACCGCGCCGTGGTCGGTGACGAGTGGCGCCGCGGCGGCCTCGACGAAATCATCGATACCCGCGTCGATCTTGCCGTTGAAGAAGTGCGCCAGGAGACCAGCTGGGCCAACTTGCTGCAATCGCTGGCCAGCCAGCAGAAAGCCCAGGAGCTTGCCACCGCGGTCGCCGAGCGCGTTTACCGCTCCGATGCCATGAAGAGCGCGCTAGAGACTCTCGCGATCGGCGTGGGCAAGGAAATCGGCAAGCAGATCGAATTCGCGAGCGAGGATGCCGCCGAGCCGACCCTCGCCTGCCTCAAAGCATTTGTTGGCGCACGGTATGGCGGGACGGTTGCTCGTGCCGTAGCTGGTGATGCCGGCAAGGACATCACGATCGATCCCGAGTCCGGTAAAGCTGAGATCTCATCAGGTTCCGTGCTGCGCCAGTCCGGTGCAGGTATCGCCGGAGTCGCTGTTCTCCTCATGCGCCGGCAACTTGCCAACGTGGCGCGCCGCGTAGGGCAACGCATCGTCGGCAGCGTGCTCGCCCGGCTTGTCTCGGTCGTTGCAGGAGGAGTTGGGCTCGTCCTTATCGCCAAGGACATATGGGACCTGCGCCACGGCGTCCTCCCGATCATCGCAACGGAAATGAAATCCACCGAGAGCAAGGACAAAGTCCAGGACGAACTTGCCAAGACCTTCAAAGAGCAGATCGCAGCGCACGTCGACGAAATCGGTGCGGCAACCGCGGATCGCGTCGTCGACATCTGGCGCGAGTTTCGCAATGCCCATGCTCAGGCCCTGGCCCTTGCCGGACGCAATGAAAAGTTCAAAGCCTTTCTCGACTCCCTGACGCCGGACAGGTTGCCCCGGCTCGACGAAGTGGTTGCCATTGTGTTGGCGTCCGAAGGGGAGGACGGGCTGGTGAAGCGCCTCAACGACGGCACGCTCAACGAAGCCGTCAATGTGCTCCCTGCACCCGCCATGGTGATTGCCCGAGAAACAGGCTCCTTGGAAACTGCGATGAAATGGGACGCGCTCGCAGGCGACCAGCTGTCCCAAGTCGTCGATCTTGGGGTCTACCGGCGCACGAGCCCTGACAACCTGACAAAAGCCTCCTTGGCGCGCATCCTCGCGATCGATGACCGGCTCGCGATCACGCGGCTCGTCAGTCTCACGCCTGAGACGCGCGATACATTGTTCGAATTAGATTCAAATGATCTAAAGAACCTTGCACGCGGCCTAACAGCCGATGAACTCTCTACGCTTGCTCGCTATCTGACGGGTCTGGAGAAGGCGCCTCGCGAAGAGGTCTTGCGTACCGTCGCGGCAGACCCCGCCAAGATGCAACTGCTCGCGTCCGACCGGACTCGCGTCGCTATCGTTTCCAGCGAAGACCAGACCGCGGCTGTCGGCATGATGCTGCGCGGGGACGGTGCGCTCAGACCATCGGTGCTCGTTGAGGATGTCCGTCTCGTCACCGACGGACGTGTCAGCCCAATTCTCCTGTGGGAAAAGCACCCCGCCATGGTCATTCTGGGGCTATTCATCGTGCTTATTTTCATCCTGTTGCTGCATCGGCTGCTCGTGCCGCGCCGGCGCGAAAAAGCGCCCGCCTAAGGCCTCCTCTCGACCACTTCGCCACCTTGTCGTCACTCTTTGCCTAATGAAACGGCAGGGTCGGCAGGGCGCTGAATCGCGCCTTAGAGCAAATGCCGCAAAAGACGCCAGGGGCCTTCCGAATCAGCCTCGTTTGAGGGCAAGGTCGCCGGGATCGCAGGATCTGCGTGAGCATCGAGGGAGCAAAACAGATGGGACTTAAAGCGCCAGGCATTCTGACGTTCATGATTTCGGTCGTCCTGACGGTCGTCGTCTTGATCATGAAATTCTTCGGGGCCGAGATACCCTTCCTCATCGGCAACGAGTTTTGGGCTCTGCTCCTGGCTCAGGTCGTCCTCGTCCTCGGCTGCACCATGCGCGGTCTTTAGAAAAGTCCTAGGTGTCGAAGATCGCTGTGCGTTTCTGACGCGCGGCACTGCGCGCTCTGGCGGAACGAGCGCGATCGAGGACTTACTCGCGACATGAGATTTCAATTCAACCGTCTGAACTTATACGCCGCGCGTGTGCGCCGCTCCTCGGCTGAGATTGCGGTTGCTGCGGCGTTAACTCTCGCTGCTCTCGCCTTCTTGGGCATCGCCTTCATAGGCAGTAACGGGGTCAATGAAACGAACGTTGGCCCGGTGGCCGCGGGCGAGAAGACTGTTCACGAACGGTAGGCTGCAGGAGCAGGCGTCGTAGCGCCAATCCTCATGCGACCGGGACCGCGCGTACGAGGCCGCGGACCGAGTTTCCGACAAAGATCGCATCGGCTGATCGCAAGTCATCGAGTGTCAAAACGGCTTCTACCGCACGGCCCTCCGCAATCAGCTCCGCCCGCAGCGTCCCAGGCAGCAAACCACACTGCAAAGATGGCGTATGGAGGCGACCGTTCTTCTCAAGGAAGATCGTGGTCCGGCTCCCCTCGGCAAGCTCGCCGCGCTCATTCAAGTAGATGACCTCATCAGCACCAACAGATTCTGAGTAGTGCTGCCATTCCCGGTCATAGAGTTCGCGGCGCGTGGTCTTGTGGAACAGAAAAAGATCCTCGCTGTCGACGGCAGTCTTGGAGATGGCAAACCTCATGACAGCGTTTGCGTCTGGTGGCGGTAGCGGCGCGGTCGTGACAGTTACCGCGCCGTCCTCCGATAACAGAAGTCGAATCCTCAATCGTTCGTGTGCGCCAGCCACAGACTGCGACACGGCTTCGCGAACACGGTCTTCATCTATTGTGAACGCGAAATATTGCGCTGATTTTCTGAGCCGTTCCATATGGCGTTCGAGAAGCCAAATACCTTTGCCGGGCTCAAACAGCATCGTCTCAATGAGATCGAAGCGCTTCACCGGGTCGGTGAGGAACTTCATCTTGAGGAGGCACTCGGCGTATTCCTTGGCACCCTGTGAATCGGCGACGATGCCCGAGCCGATGCCCATTTCGCCCGCGGCGTCGCGAAAGATCACCGCCGTTCTAATTGCAACATTAAAGAGCGCCTTCCCATCCGGGGAAACGTGCCCAACGGCGCCGCAATAGACGCCGCGCGGTTCGGTCTCGAGTTCACGGATAAGCTCCATAGCCCGGATCTTCGGCGCGCCAATGATAGAGCCAGGTGGAAAGATAGCCCTGATGATCTCGGACATGTCCACGCCCCCTTTGAGCGTCGCACGCACGCCTGAGGTCATCTGGTGTAGCGTTTGAAATGTCTCGACGGTAAACAGATCCGGCACATGAACGCTGCCGATCTCCGCGATGCGGCCGATGTCGTTGCGCATCAGATCAACGATCATCAGATTTTCTGCGCGCTGCTTCACATCCGTTGAGAGTTCTTCGCGCGCCTTCGCGTCCTCTGCTGGTGTTCCAGCACGAGGTGCGGTTCCCTTCATCGGACGCGTGAAGATCGTGCGGCCTTCTTTCTCGATGAAGAGTTCAGGCGACGCCGAAAGAACCGTCACCTTGCCGGTATCAACGATGCCGCCGTAGGCAACACGCTGCTTCTGGCGGAGGTCGAGAAAAAAGGTGAGTGGCGAGCCAGAAAGTCTGAAGCGCGTCTTGAACGTCAAGTTGAGCTGATAAATGTCACCGGCGCGTATCTTGTCTTGCACTTCGGCGAAGCGTTCCAGGTAGGACGCCTCATCCCAGGCATGGCTGACGTCTGTGAAATGAAAGGTTCCGCTGCGCGTGTGGGTTCCCAGCCAGTGCTCCACCTCCCCGCTCGTCATCTCGGTCGGGCGCCGATAAAGCCCGAGCCAAATCAGCGGCACGGTACGATTGGCCGGCATTGACGATGCCAGCTTAGGCTCGAGTACATAGCCCAGCTCATAGGAGAGAAAACCGGCCGCATGCAGCCCGCTCGCAAGTGCTGCTTCAAGACGCTGGAGGGCGGCGGGTACGTCTTCGGGACGCTCTGCCTCAATGATCTCGACCGGATCGGTAAACAGCAACGATGGCGGGCCACTGCCAGAGTTGTTGTCGAGAAGGACAAACGTCTCCGACAGGCCGGCCTGTGTCTCAGATTGATGGCTCGTGGCTTGACCGAATCGGTCGGCTGAGTTCATCGGCCCTTGTACCCCGACAACGCGTAGAACGTCACCTGGCGCGTTGCATTGTCACCTGCCGGGAGTTCACGGACATCGACCTTCTGCGCTGTCGCAAAAGCTTCGGAGAGTTCGGGCTCGCCCTTCCTGATGGTGACAAAGAGCACCGGTCCCGTGACCGACGTTGTCAAAGGCCTCGTCAGCTCGAAATGATCACGCGGGTGCCCGCCCCGCCGCCAAGACAGAACCGGCGTTTGCTCGTCGCGCATGTAGTAGAGGAGCTCAGCGGCGACGGAACGGTTGTCCGTGACAACGGCGGAGAAGGGACGCCCTTCTCCTCTGGCTTTCTCAAGCTCGGCTTGCGTTGCCGCTGCGACTTCCTCCCAACCAAGAACGCGCGCAAACGGGTCCGGTTGAACAGGTAGAGAAATTCGGCCTGCGGATGTCGTTCCCACAGCGATTAGGATGAGGACCGCAATGTTGATCGCAAACGATGCCTTCAGCCAACCCCACGCACCGTCTCGTATCATCGTTGCAACGACGAGAACGGTCGCGGCCACGTAGGCCGTCGCTGCCCAGTTGGCGTGGGCGCGGCTGATCAAGGCCTGAAACATGATGATCGCAATGATCGGGATCGAAAAGGCAAGGAGCATGCGATCGGGCTCGCCTGGGCGCTGCTTCCAAGCCCGCCACACGATCACCAAGAGGACACCGAACAGGATGGGACCGAAGACGCCGAACTGGGCACCGAAGAATTCCAGAGCCTTGCCGGGGTTGAGCAGCGAACCGCTCCACTTTGCGTTGTCGGCGGTGTGCGTGAAGGTCGCAAAGCTGTTGGTGTAGTTCCAAACAAGATTGGGAACGATCATCAACAGCCCAAGCCCCAAGGCGGCATACAATCGCACGTCCTTGAGGATCGTGCGCCGTTCCGGCGCGACGATCAGGTAGACGGCCAGACAGACCAAAAACCAGCCCATCGCGTACTTGGCGTTCAGACCGACACCGAAGGCCAAGCCCAGGACCACCACCGGCCACAGACCGCGGGTGTCGAACATTGCGGATAAGCCAAGGAGGGCCAGTGCCCAAAACAGGAGCAGCGGCACATCTGTCGAAATCAACCCAGACGACAGCGCCACGCCCGGAAGGGTAGCGAACGCCAAACCTGAGAGCGCCCCTGTGCGCGTGTCGTAAAGGCGCCGCCCGAGAAGAAACACGGCAATGGACGTACCTGTGTAGATGACCGGGGACGGCAGGCGGACGCAGAATTCACTGAGGCCGCAGCTCTCGGTTGATCCACGAATGATCCAGGCAATGAGCGGCGGTTTCGAATAGTATCCAAATGCCGGCTCCTGGCTCCAAGCCCAGTACTGCGCCTCGTCAAAAAACAGGTCCGTGCCATTCACGTAAAGGGCAACAACCCTGAAGACGAGCAGTGCGCCAAGACCCGCCAGGAAGACGAGCGTCCACTGGGTCTCTGTGGTCTTGGAGAGAGGAGCTGATGCAGCTGGCATGGCGTGATGGGCTTCAAGTTGGGCACAAAGTCGTGTAGCGGGTCGGCACCACCCTGTTTGGCGGCTCATTTACAAGGTTGAGGGACCCTCGTGAAGGCTGATAGTCTGGGGGCCCGGAAATGAGCTTTGGGGCAGGAAGTCAAACACCCTGCGAATATAGGGACACCCATGCGTGTCACCGTCGTTATTCCCGCACTAAATGAGGCCGGCAATATCGGGCGGCTGATCGAGGAGACCTATGATTCGGTGCCTTCCTCGCGTCTTGCCGAGGTGATCGTCGTTGACGATGCCAGCGACGATGCAACGCCCGCTGAGATTAAGGGACTCATCGAAAGTGGGGACTTTCCGGGCTTGGTCTATCTGCGCCATGAACACCGCAGCGGCCAAAGCGCTGCCCTGCGAACCGGCATCCTCGCCGCTACGAGCCCCATCATCGCAACTATGGATGGCGACGGGCAGAACGATCCCCACGATATCCCGCGCTTGCTCGATGCGCTCGCCGCGCCGGGAGCCGACGGCCCCGCTCTTGTTAGCGGCATTCGGACCGAGCGCAAGGACGTTGGCACCAAACGGCTGGCATCGCGATTTGCCAACTGGATCCGCGACAAGGTGCTGCGTGACGACTGCCCAGATACCGGCTGCGGCATCAAGGTTTACTGGCGAGATGCGTTCTTGCGTCTACCGTTCTTCACGAGTATGCACCGCTATCTGCCGGCCTTCTTCCAAACCTATGGGCATCACGTCGAGTATGTGTCCGTTAACGATCGTGCACGGCAGGCGGGTGTATCGAAGTACAACAATCTCAATCGCGCCTTGGTTGGAATCTACGATTTGTTCGGCGTTACTTGGCTTAGGCGCCGCACCAAGGTCCCTGCCATTGTAGATAGACTGCCGGAAACGCAATTGGTAACCGACATCGCGACGCGACTGAAGCCTGTGAACGACGACGACGCCAAGAAGAGCGCGGGCGACACGAGCTGAAGGCAACGTCAGACAGCTTCGGCTGGGAATAGAAGAAGCACATGGACATCTTCGCAAGCGCTGCTGAGCAACTTGCTCATTGGTGGGCCGATACCCCCACTACTGAGAAGGTTTGGCTCGCTGTTGGCTTCTCTGCCCAATTGATGTTTTCGATGCGATTCATCGTTCAATGGATCGCGAGCGAGCGCGCCCGCGCATCCATCGTTCCCGAAACTTTTTGGTATTTCAGTTTGATCGGCGGCGCGATGCTTTTCGCTTATGCGATCTACAGGCTCGATCCGGTGTTCATGCTCGGCCAAGGCATGGGCCTCGTCATCTACAGCCGCAACATCTACTTCATCCGAAACCATCACAAGATGGCGACACGCGATGAGAAGGCCGGCGAGGTTCGCAGCGTAGCCGCCGAGTAATCCACCAGGTGCCCTGTGCCCGGGCCATATTGACGCGCGCTTCGCACAGCCCCATATATCTTCAAGAGAAGCGGCCGACGCCGAGTTCTGAGAGCGGGCTTCACAGCCGCGACTTTTGTGCTATAAGCCGCGTTCTCGAAAGCCGCTCGGGGAACGACGAGCGGCTTTTCCTATCGGCCATGGGACGCGAATGCGTTGCGGCCAATACCCTTCTTCTCGTCCAGGCACGACACAAAGTTCGCGCCGGCGTGTTCTCAGGGATCGTTCGGTGACGCGGGGTGGAGCAGCCCGGTAGCTCGTCAGGCTCATAACCTGAAGGTCGTAGGTTCAAATCCTACCCCCGCAACCAACCTAATTTGCTGGCTTTTGGCCTCTTCCGAGCCATGTCCTTCGGCCTGCGTCAAAATCATCAGACTTGCAGTGCTTCAAAGCCTGGTCGTACCCACTTTCGGACGAGACGACATATGGCTAAACTAGCCGGCAGACGACGCCGTTGACCAACGCGACTGAGCGTCGATGCAGGTGCCAGGATGATTGAGCAACCTGATCTCAATGTGAACCGATATCCCAAGATGGTTTGCTGGTACGATCCCCTCGTGCTTTTGAAAACCGCGTGGGGCGCCATTCTCTCGGCGTGGTTTGGTCGATTCGCCGATCAGCGACTGGTACAAGACGCTTTAGACAGAGTTGATCATGAAAAATTGACGGCCAGATACGACCTCGCGGATACAATTCCAGTCGAACACGGTGCCTTTTGGGTCGATTTCGTAGCTGATATCGGCGATGGATTCGACTCAACCTACGCAGTTGCATACATGCTCGCTCAGCCGACGCTCACGCCAAGGCATAGCGCCACATTGCCCCGCGGAAGCCTGCTCATCTTGGGCGGGGACCTCGTTTATCCCTACCCCAAACGCGAACGATACATAGAAAGAATGCGCGAGCCATATGCCCTTGCGCACCCCAATGACAACTCGATCGGCGAAACGGAAAAACCCCTCATCTTCGCAATTCCCGGCAATCACGATTGGTATGACGGACTACCGGCCTTCTGTCATACCTTCTGCCGGGCGCGAGACGAACCGCCGCTACGAGGGCCCCGCGAAATTGGCAACTGGCGCTGCCCTCAGCACCGCAGTTACTTCGCGCTGCGTCTACCATTTAACTGGTGGATCTGGGGCGTAGACATTGCGCTCTCGGGTTGGGTTGATGAGCCGCAGGTTGCCTACTTCAGGCTCATTGCCGAAAAACTCGACAAGGATGCAAAGATCATCATTTGCACAGCGGAGCCCGGTTGGCAGCACGAATTCGCTTACGGCGAAGGGGAGATCCGCACCCTCACGTATATCGCAAACCTTGTCTGGGAAGCGAAAAATCGGCCAAAGATTAAGGCGATCCTAGCCGGCGACTTGCATCACTACAGTCGATATGAAACCGAGGATGGCTGCACACAGCTGA